>NZ_QUGN01000005.1:0-78752 GCF_003479085.1 Clostridium sp. AF19-22AC
ATTTTATTTTTTTAATTGTCTACTTGACGGGGAGCGGTTCATTTTGCAGCACTCCTTTTTGTTTCATTGAAAAAACTGGCCTGATTAAATATGGCATAACTGGACGTTTTGAGTAAACCACTTCTGTGATATGATGTCATGCAAGTAGAAGAATTCCATCATTACCATAGAAAAGAAATGAGGCTGTATTATGACTAAAAAAATTGCTGTCATCAATGATTTATCAGGATTTGGAAGATGCTCCCTCACCGCTGCAATTTCGGTGATCGCGGCAATGGGGGTCCAGCCGTGTCCCCTGCCTACTGCGGTCTTAAGTGCACAGACAGGGTACCCGAGTTATTTCTGCGATGATTACACAGATAAAATGGAAAACTTCCGGCAGGAATGGGAGAAGATGGATGCTCAGTTTGACGGTATTTATACCGGATTTGTGGCAAGTGAGCAGCAGATCGAGAAAATATTTACATTTTTAAAGACGTTTCAAAGGAAGAATACGTTTCTTTTAGTTGATCCGGTCATGGGGGATAATGGCAATGTATATGCCATGTTTACAGACCGGCTTTTAAGCCTTATGAAGGAACTTGTCTGGAAAGCGGATGCGATTACCCCTAACCTGACAGAGCTCTGCCTGCTGACGGATACGGACTACAGGATGATCCAGAATATGACGGATGAGCGGAATCTCTTGACTATCGTGGAACAGATGGCGAGGAACGTGATTAAAAAGGGACCGGATACCGTTGTAGTTACCGGAATCCATTTTCTGGATGGGGAAGACGGTGTGGAAAAGATGGGAAACCTTGCAGTATCCGGTAAACAGGTGAGTCTCTCTGCATTTCCATATGTAGGGGGGAGCTATTCCGGAACGGGTGACCTTTTCGCATCTGTCATAGCGGCGGGAATTGCGCGTGGTGATAAGATAACAGAAAGTATCCGGCTGGCCGGAGGTTTTATTGAGCGGGCGATTGTGGATTCTGTGAAGGAAAATATCCCGCGCAACGACGGGGTGAATTATGAACAGTTCCTCGGTATGCTGATGAAGAATACCAACAAGTAGAAAAGGAGGCCTAAGAGCATGAAAAGCAACACATCAAAAGTTACTATGACAGGTCTGTTTGCGGCTATGATTACGGTGATGACAGCCTATATCTGCCATATCCCGTACGGTGCAAACGGAGGGTATATTCATTTTGGGGATGCACTGATTTATATGGCGGCAGTTTTTCTCCCGAGGCCATACGCGCTCACGGCGGCTGCAATCGGAGGCGGAATGGCGGATATCCTGACGGCGCCGATGTGGGCTCCGGCGACGATTATCATCAAGATGCTGATTACACTGCCTTTTACGAGTAAAGAAGGCAGAATCCTTGCGCCGAGAAACATTGCGGCACCTTTCCTTGCGGCAGTTATCTCCGCCTCCGGGTATTATCTTGCAGAAGGAATTCTGTTTGGCTCCTTTATAGCGCCGCTGGCATCGTTTGCCGGAAGTGCGGTGCAGTCCGGCGGGAGCGCAGTCATTTTCCTTGTGCTGGCAGCAGCAATGGATAAGGCGCATGTGAAGAATAAAACCCAGAAAATACTGCATATGTGTGAATAACAGGCAGGGAAAAAAGAGAGGAAATTAATATGGCAGATATACTGTATACTTATAAAAATCAGGTTTACGCAAATATCACGAATCTCTGTGACTGCAGGTGCCGGTTCTGCATCCGCAGCCATGAGGACGGTGTCGGCGATGCAGAGACATTGTGGCATAAGGCTGATCCGACGCTGGAGGAGATTATTGCGGCGATGGATGCATTTGATTTCACAGGGTATACGGAACTCGTATACTGCGGCTATGGAGAGCCGACCTGTGCACTGGACAATATGATTGCTTCTGCGAAGTATGCGAAGGAAAAATACGGGGTTGCGATAAGGGTCAACACGAATGGACTTGGAAATCTCTATCATGAGAGGGACATTGTTCCTGTTCTTGCAGAGGTGGTGGATTCGGTATCCATCAGTCTGAATGCACCGACAAAGGAGGCGTATATGGATGTGACACGGCCGAAATTTGAGAATGCATTCGAAGCAATGCTGGATTTTGCCGTGGAATGCAAAGGGGTGATCCCACATGTAAGGATGACCATTGTAGATGTATTGCCGGAAGAGGATATTCAGGCAAGCCGGGAATTGGCAGAATCACTGGGAGTAGAGTTGAAGATCAGGAAGTTTGCCTGATGGTAAGAATATTGGGATGACATCTGAAAATGTCCTGCTTTGATGGCAGGGCATTTTTTGCTTTTGTTAAAAGTGCATAAAAATCTTTCTTATTATTTGTGAATTTGTAAGAATTGACATATCGTGGATATACGCGTATTATAATGTTAAATAATATTTATAAACACTATTTAGAAATAAAGTTTATGAATAGGAAAACATTAATCAGATAAGAAAAAAGAAGGAGAAATGTATTATGGCAAAGAAATTATTTACAACAATTTACGGTCGCAATCTGGTAGGAGAATTGAAGAACATTGTACAGAGGCCATATCTGGTAGTTACGATGGAAGATTTATGGGATACCTTTAAAGACGAATTCGACGATGACTGCATCGTGCACTTTGTAAAAACTCTCGAATATGACGAGATTATGGAAAATGTTGAAAAACTTCCAAAGTTTGAATCTGTTATAGGCCTTGGTGGCGGACAGGCTGTGGATTATGCTAAAATGGTAGCATGGAAGAGTCATATGCCTCTGTATCAGGTTCCAACCTCGATTGCAACTAATGCAGTATTCGGACACCGCGCGGGAGTTCGTTTCAACAGCGTTGTAAAGTATGTAGGTTATGTAGAGCCGGTTGCAGTTTATGTGGACTATGATGTTATCCAGAACGGACCGAAAGCGCTCAATAGAAGCGGTGTCTGCGATGTACTGTGCTATAACAACTCACTGTTTGACTGGAAATATGCCGCAGACCAGGGAAAATGCGAAGAAAAGTGGCCATATGACGAAGAAATGGCTGCAGAAGTCAGAGAAGTATTCCAGTCAGTCGTAGACGGGCTTGATGATATCTATGCGCTAAATGAAAAAGGAATCCGCATCCTGACAGAAGGTTTAAGATGGGGCGGCGGGGCGTTCCACAACAACGGCTGGAACCCAAGGCCGATCGAGGGAAGCGACCACTTCCTATTCTATACATTAGAGTACATGACAAAGAAGAAATTCATCCACGGACAGCCGGTATGCCTGGGAATCTTCGTCGGATCTGCAATGGGTGGCAACAATCCTGACGGAATCCTTGATATCATCCACAGGGCTGGCGTCGAGATCAGGCCTGAAGGAATGGGGCTTACATGGGACGATGTATTTGCTGCAATCAAGTATGAAAAAGAATTCCTCGAAAACAACGGTTACTGGTATACAGTTGTGAATGACTTTAAGGTAACAGACGAATTCTGCCAGATGATCAAAGATAAAGTGACTGCCAAATACGGAGCGTGGGAGAACTAACGCCCGACAGGGCCGGACCCAAGTAGTATAAGCAGGACAGGGAGGATGATGTTTTGAGAAATAGAAGAGATCCATACGATATTGATTTTACTTCAACGACAGCGAAGGTGCCGTGGTATGATAAGATTATACACAGTATGTACGGCGCATATAGTTTTCAGGTTTCATGGGTTATATTCGGATACTATCTGGTTTATTTTTACACCGATGTGGTTGGCTTAAGCGCCACGGTGGCGGGAACGATTATGCTGGTTGCCCGGTTCGCCGACTGCTTCACCGATCTGTGGGTCGGTTATATGCTGGACAATGTCTGTTACAGGTGGGGGCGTTACCGCTCCTGGGCGATATTTGGCATAGTGCCATTGTTTCTCCTGTTTGTGGGTGTATTTACTGCACTGCCGACAGAGAGTACGGGGCTGAAGATCGGGTGGGCAGCAATCTGCTATGGATGCTTTGGCTCCATCGGCGCGACGTTTTCCTTTATGCCCCAGATTGCACAGTTTTGTAATATGACGAGGAATCCAAGAGAAAGAGAGACGATAGCAGTTGTAAAAAGTGTGTGCACAAATCTGGCACAGGTTGTCGCAGCATCTCTGTTCCTCCCTCTGGTAAAACTGTTTGGCGGCAATAGTGGAAATGAAGCACAGGGATATTTCTGGGCGGCAGTGACGATCGGGCTTACCGTAATGCTGTTCCAGATACTGAATGTATTTATGACAAGGAAATATGAGCTGAACCGGGACGGCTCCTGCAGGGAACATCTCCGTCAGGTAGACCACGAGAACCTCCTTCTCCAGCTTAAGAGTTTTGGAAAGAACCGCCCGGCGATCATCCTTCAGGTCGGCGAGGTGTTAAAGCAGATTATGCAGGCTATCAAGAATGGTATGGTTATCTATGTATTTACATATTATCTGGGTCTGAAAGACTTTTATTCCGTTGCTATGTTTGCGTTTACGGTGGCACTGATGTTCGGCGTATTCTTTATGAAGCCTCTGATCAGACTGTTCAGAGATACGGGAAGGGCCTACCAGTTCTGCATGGTGGGAAGCGCGGCAGTCAGTATCCTCCTGTTTGTCCTGTGCAGGGCTTACGGGCCGGGAGCTGCGGCAGACTCTATGCAGTTTGGGATATTATTCGTGTTGTTTGTCCTCAACGGTATTTTCAGCGGGGCATACTATTCTTTCTCAAATGTTATGATTCCGGCAACGGTAGATTACGGTGAGTGGAAGAACGGCAAAGGGCAGGCGGGAATCATCTCTGCAATCAACGGGTTCTGTATCACGATCGGTGCGGCACTCGGGGCACAGATCATGGGAATCCTGCTGGACGGTTCCGGTTACGTGGCAAATCAGGCACAGTCGGAGTCAACACTGACATGGCTGTTAGTACTTGCGTTTATCCTGCCGGCTATTGTGACAATGATCCATTTTATCGTTCAGATGTTCTATGGACTCAGTGACAAGAGGCTGGATGAGTGTATGCGTGAAGTGCGCGAAAGGCGCATGAATATGGAAGTGGAAAATAGTTAGAATTAATGATTGACAAATGAAAAAATTCGTTATACCATAATATTAAATAGTGTTTATAAATTATATTTAAGAATAAAAGGAGAAAAAAATCATGGCAAAAAAATTATTTACAACAATCTACGGACGTAACCTCGTGGGAGAGTTAAAAAATATCGTGCAGAGACCTTATCTGGTAGTGACGATGGAGGATTTATGGGATACCTTTAAGGATGAATTTGACGATGACTGTATCGTGCATTTTGTAAAAACACTGGAATATGATGAGATCATGGCAAATGTTGAGAAGCTTCCGAAGTTTGAATCCGTCATCGGCCTCGGCGGCGGACAGGCAGTTGACTATGCAAAGATGGTGGCATGGAAGAGCCACATGCCTCTGTACCAGGTTCCGACTTCTATCGCGACAAATGCAGTGTTCGGACACCGTGCCGGCGTTCGTTTCAACAGTGTTGTAAAGTATGTGGGTTATGTTGAGCCGGTTGCAGTATATGTGGATTATGATGTTATCCAGAACGGACCGAAAGCTCTCAACAGAAGCGGTGTCTGCGACGTACTGTGCTACAATAACTCCATGTTTGACTGGAAATATGCTGCAGATCAGGGCAAATGTGAAGAGAAATGGCCATATGACGAAGAGATGGTTGCAGAAGTCAGAGAAGTATTCCAGTCAGTCGTAGACGGGCTTGATGATATCTATGCGCTAAATGAAAAAGGAATCCGCATCCTGACAGAAGGTTTAAGATGGGGCGGCGGAGCGTTCCACAACAATGGCTGGAACCCGAGACCGATCGAGGGAAGCGACCACTTCTTATTCTATACATTAGAGTACATGACAAAGAAGAAATTTATCCACGGACAGCCAGTATGCTTAGGAATCTTCGTAGGTTCAGCTATGGGAGGAAATGATCCTGACGGAATCCTTGATATCATCCACAGGGCAGGCGTTGAGATCCGTCCGGAAGGCATGGGAATCACATGGGACGACGTATTTGCTGCAATCAAGTATGAAAAAGAATTCTTGGAAAGCAACGGCTACTGGTATACAGTAGTAAATGATTTCAAGGTGACAGATGAGTTCTGCCAGATGATCAAAGACAAAGTAATTGCCAAGTATGGTGAGTGGGATAAATAAGGTGTACATAAACTATGAGAGTATACAGAGTAAAAGATTATGACGAAATGAGTAAAAAGGCTGCAACCATTCTTGCAGCGCAGATTGTGTCCGGCCCGGAGAAAGCTCTGGGCCTGGCAACAGGCTCCACCCCGGCAGGGGCTTACAGATATCTTTGCAAGTGGTATCAGGAAGGAATTCTGGACTTTTCAGAAATCAGGACAATGAATCTGGATGAATACAGGGGAATTTCCAGAGAGGACAGCCAGAGCTACTATTATTTTATGAAAGAGAATCTGTTTGGCCATGTAAATATAAAGGAAGAGAATACGTTTATCCCGGACGGCGAGCGGGAAGATGCAGACGCCGTATGCAGGGAATATGAAGCACTGATCCAAAGCACCGGGGGCGTCGGACTCCAGCTTCTGGGACTCGGGAGGAACGGGCACATCGGTTTTAACGAACCGTCGGACAGCTTCATAAAAGAATGCCACTGCGTTTCACTTGCTTTGAGTACCATTGAGGCGAATAAGAGATTCTTCGAGAATGCTGAAGATGTACCGAGACAGGCATATACAATGGGTATCGGCACGATCATGAGTGCGGAGAAGATCCTGCTGCTGGCAAGCGGCGAAGAGAAGGCAGATGCCCTCAGCCGTATGATTGGCGGACCGATTACTCCACGTGTGCCGGCCTCCATATTGCAGCTTCACAGGGATGTGACGGTCATTGCAGACGAAGCAGCCCTGTCAAAGATATGACATTTAGACAAAAAGGAGATGTCAGTATGAAGACAATCGAAAAAGATAAAAAATATTTAATACAGTGCTATACAACGGACGATATTGTATTTACCAGGGGTAAAGGAATGTATATGTACGATGAGTCAGGAAAAAAATATCTGGATTTCTCCGGACAGTTTTCTGCCTGTACCCTAGGACATGGAAATGAGGAAATGATTGAGGCCCTGAAGGAGCAGCTGGAAAAGCTGGTGTCTGTAACGTCCTGTTTTGCGACAGAAGAAAGAGCGGCCCTGGCGGAAAAAATGATTGAAATATCACCGGAAGGACTCGACAAGGTGATGTTCGGATGTACCGGATCAGACGCCAATGAGTTTGCGCTGAAGACGGCAAAATATTACAGAGGCGGAGGAAGAGTCATTTCCTTTAGAAGAGGTTTCCACGGTTCCACAGCAGGAGCTGCAGCAGCAACGGGTAAATCAGAGATGATTCAGGAAAATTCAGGGATTTCCGAACTGCTTCCGAGAGGGTTCGTACATTCTGCACCACCTTACTGCTACCATTGTGATTTCGGTAAAGAGCCGGGCACCTGCGGACTGCAGTGCCTGAAATATCTGGAGCAGACGATGCTGCATGAAGGCGGGGACCGCATCGCGGCGGTCATTTCAGAGCCAATCTTTGCGGCCGGCGGCGTGATTGTGCCTCCGAAGGGATTCTGGAAGGGTGTAAGGGAATTGTGCGATAAGTATGGCGCACTTCTGATCTTCGACGAGGTTGTAACAGGTATCGGCCAGACAGGATCGATGTTCGCCTGTCAGTATGAGGGCGTAACGCCGGATATCCTTGTCACCGGGAAAGGCCTGACGAGTGGCTATGTACCGGGATCCGCGGTTCTATGCCGCAGGGAGATCGGGGAAGCAATGAGCAAAATCAGCCTGCACGGACATACACACTCCTGCTATCCGCTGACATGCCGCAGTGCGCTTAAAAATCTGGAAATTATCGAGAGGGAACATCTGGTAGACAACAGCCGTGAGACAGGGGATTACCTTCATGAGAAGCTTCTGGTCCTGAAAGAAAAATACGATGTAATCAAAGATGTGCGCGGACGCGGCCTGCTTCAGGGCATTGAGATAGAAGGAAGCCCGAATGCAGACAAGTATGTACTCGGTCAGGAATTCTACGAAACCATGCTCGGAAACGGCCTGATTACCGAACTGGAAAGCCGTAAGAATCTGGAAAATGTAGTAGTCGTTATGCATCCGGCCCTGATTACTTCCCGCGAAAATGTAGATGAGGCGGTTGAAATCATTGACAAGTCTCTTAAGACCTGTTTAAAATAAACTACAGGTGAAAAATCGCGTAAATGCAGAGGGAGATTCAGACAATATGGCAGTAGAAAAGAAACCGGTCCTGACAGTAAAAAATATTAGAAATGTAAATATGGGAAATATCCTGCAGAGTATCATACGGAGTAAATCCACAACAAGGAGTATTCTTGCGAAGGAGAACCACATCAGCCTTATGACGGTCAAGCATGTGGTCGACGATCTGATAGCTGCCGGTATTCTGGTAGAAAAGGAGTCTGCAAACTCAGATGTGGGGAGGAATCCCAAGGTACTTGAGATTGCAGAGAATTACGGTAATATTGTGTGTGTGAATCTTACCTCTGAGGATGAGATCAGTTTCCTGATCTATGACATATATGAGAGACTCCTAAGGGAACGAAGCATTCCTCTGGAGAGTGAAAGAACTTACAGGGAATCTCTGTCGGACGTTTTTCAGGCCATCAGGGAGGAACTTGAAACAATATCCACTGCCACAACGGGTATGGCCGTTTTTGTGCCGAGTGCCTATGATGAAGAAGTGGATCTTGTAAACTATGATCTGATACCTGATTTTAAAGAATTACATATCAGGGAATTATTTGAGAAAGAATTTGGAATAAATAATATATTGATACTTCATGATGTATTTGCAGCGGCGAGGTCAGAGTATGACAGCCTGAACCCGGAAATGGAGAGCCAGTTCTACTTCTACTGCGGCTATGGGGTCGGAGGATATTTCATCCACAAGGACGAAGCGGTCGCGGGGGAAGAGAATATGGCAGGAGAGGTCGGAAAGATGCTCATCACAATGGATGGGAATGAGAATCGTTTTACCACTCTGGAAGAGGTTGTATCCATCTCTGCCGTGAAAAGAAAGATGAAAGAAGCGGGAATGAATCTGCATTTTTCCGAAATGCTTAAGCTGTATCAGGAGAACGACGCGCAGGCAGTACAGATACTGACTCCGGTGCTGAACACAGTATCAAAGGTTTTGTATAATCTCCTGTGGGTGTATAATCCTACCAGAATTGTAGTAGACAGCTGTAAAAGCGACTACTGCAGGATCATTACAGAACATTTCAAGGCATTTATGGAAGAGATGAAGAATGATGCAATCCCGATCCATGTACAGGCAAGGAATGCGAAATATGATGAATACCATATGATGCGCGGATGCTTCTATATGACGAGAAATGCATGGATTGACGAGATTGCAGATTCCATATAAGCGGGTTCCACAAACAGATTCGTCCGCAAAAAAGTTTGTACTGTCTGCATCAGGAAGTAGGAATGGAGTAATATGGAGAACGTAATTATCGGAATTGATCTGGGTGGCACCAATCTTCGTATCGGTGCAGTTACACCGGATAATGAAATGCTGTCTCCCTCTGTGATAAAAAGTTCGGCTGTTGCATATGCAGACAAACCAATCGAAAAGATCTGTGAAATAATCGCAGATTATATAGAGAAGAATCATATCCGGAAGGTGGAAGCGATTTCGATCGGAGTCCCCTCCTCGGTGGAGAATGACAAGGAAACGGTCATCTGTACCACAAATATCCGGAATCAGGAGGGAGAAGCAGTCTTTTCCCATACCAATATGGCAGAGGGAATCAGGGCATATTTTAAAGTACCAGTGTTTATCAACAATGATGTGAATAATATCCTGCTGTACGATATCGCGGCAAACCACCTTGAAAAACAGAAGGTGGTAGTCGGTATTTATATCGGCACAGGCGTCGGTTCATCCGTAGTGATTGACGGAAAGCCTCTGGAAGGAAAGAACGGGGCAGAACTGGATATCGGGCACATTCCATACTTTGGCGGGGATGTCAGGTGCAGCTGCGGGAAGACCGGCTGCTGCGAGTGCTATGCATCCGGATGGCGGCTGCAGGAGCTGCGCAGACAGTATTATCCGGACACCGAGATCCAGGATATGTTTACAAAGCATAAGGATGAAAAACCGATGAAGGATTTCATTCAGGCCTGTGCATATATTTATGCAGTCATGGTCACGATCTTTAACCCTGACACGATCATCGTGGGCGGCGGGGTGCCGGAAATGGCAGATTTCCCGCGGGAAGAATTCGAGAGAGCCGTGAATGAGAATACAGGGAGGGACGTCATGGCTTATGGGTTTGACTATCTCTATTCAAAAGAATTCATCGGCAAAGGCGTGATCGGCGCGGCTGTGTTTGCACGGCAGAGACTGGGGATATAAGAGAAGATGCGGCTGGGGGCAGCCGCATCTTCTTTATTTTGTCAGTACTTCTATTCCGTCTTCTTTCACAAGCACCATATATTCAATCTGTGCGGATAGTCCGTCGTCAATTGTATATACGGTCCAGTCATTGTCCTCGTCCACGAAGAAATCTGGGCTTCCTTCGTTGATCATAGGTTCAATCGTAAACATCATGCCCGGTACGAGGAGCATTTCGCTTCCCTTAGGGGTTACATAGCTTACGAACGGGTCTTCATGGAACTGCAGTCCGATTCCGTGGCCGCCGATTTCTTCGACGACGGAATATCCGTTCGCCTGTGCATGGGTGTTGATGGCATCGGCGATATCACCTAAGTGACCCCACGGTCTGGCTGCGGCGAGTCCAAGTTCCACACACTCTTCTGTTACTTTGATAATGCGTTCTGCGCGTTCTGATATCTTTCCCATCTTAAACATTCTAGATGCATCAGAAAAATATCCGTTCAGTATGGTAGAGACATCGACATTGATGATATCCCCTTCTTCCAGAATGATGTTCTCATCCGGAATACCGTGGCAGATTTCGTTATTAAGTGATGTACACACACTCTTCGGGAAGCCCTGATAATGAAGCGGTGCAGGAATCCCGCCGTTTTTCGTCGTGACATCATAAACGATCCGGTCTATCTCTTCCGTGCTCATCCCAATATGAATCTGTTCAGCCACAGCGTCCAGAACCGCAGTGTTGAGCGCTGCACTTTCTTTAATCTTCTCGATTTGGAACGGGGTTTTAAGCAGCTTGCGGCTCGGGACGATCTCGCCCTTCTCCGCGTGTAGTGTGATCTGTTCATCAATAGCCATGTGGCATTTTTTATATTTCTTTCCGCTGCCGCACCAGCATGCGTCATTTCTTTCCATTAATAAAATCTCCTTTCTTATGTTGTCAAGTGTTCGCTTCTTTCGAAACGGTGGATCAGCAGTCCACTTCTAAGTTTAGGTTCAAACCATGTAGATTTGGGCGGCATCAGTTTTCCGGCGTCCGCTACGCGCAGCAGTTCGTCCATCGAAGTAGGGTACATGGCAAATGCTGCCCCGTCCCCTGCATCATCGACTGCCTCTGCAAGTGCTTCCAGTCCCCGGATTCCTCCGACAAACCGGATCCGGCTGTCTGTTTTCGGGTCCCGGATGCCAAGCAGTGGTCCGAGAACCACATTCTGCAGTATAGAAACATCCAGACCGTTCACGGGATCTTCCGAGAAAAGGAATGGTTTCGCATGCAGTGAATACCAGAAACCATTTCCGTAGAGGCCGATCTCCCCTTTCTGCGATGGCCGTACAGCTTCTGTCTGAGGTTCTGAAACCTCAAATCCGCTTCTTACCATATCCAGAAAGGCATCGAACGTATACCCGTTTAAATCCGAAACAATCCGGTTGTAGTCATAAATATGAAGCTCCTCGGCCGGAAAAAGGACTGACAGAAAATAGTTAAACTCTTCGTCTCCTGTATATGCTGGGAATTCTCCCCTGCGCTTCAGCCCTGCTTTTACCGCTGAAGCGGCACGGTGATGGCCGTCTGCTATATAAATATTATCAACCTCTTCGAAAATATGAGCAATTCTTTCTATATTATCATGACTTCCGATCTTCCATACCTGATGGCGTACAGAATCCTCACTCGTAAAATCGTAGAGCGGCAGAGTCATTTTAACAGCATCCAGAATCTGGTTTAGTTCCGGAACTGCGTGGTAGGCCAGGAAAATGGGCCCGGTCTGGGCGCTCAGTGTATCGACATGGCGGGTTCTGTCCAGCTCTTTATCTTCCCTTGTATTCTCATGCTTTTTAATCCGGTTTTCCAGATAATCATCGATGGAGGCACAGCCTACAAGTCCGGTCTGTGTGTGTCCGTCCATTGTAAGTGCGTAGATATAATAGCATTTTGCCTCATCCTGAATAAAAGAACCATCAGCAGCCATGCTATCGAGCGTATCTCTCGCGCGATCATAGACGCTCTGGGAATACATATCTGCATCGTCCGGGAATTGTGTCTCTGCCCGGTCAATCTTTAAAAAGGACAGAGGATTCTGCTCCACGACTTCTTTGGCTTCTTCGCGGTTATATACATCATAAGGCAGTGCGGCAATAGAAGAAGCCAGTTCTTTTGCGGGCCGCACGCCCTGAAAGGGTCGGATGACTGTCATAGTTTCATCTCCTTTGATTATAGGTAAACTTAAGTGCAGGCATGGAAACGCCCAAATGCACAAAGCCTTCTTTATTTTAGCACAAAGAAAACAAATTTACTACGGGATAATAATGAAAAGCTTCCTTTGTTTTTTATAGTAAGGGGCTGAAAATTAGCCATCAGGGATATTCCCCAATAGCCATGCATACTGATTCATTCCATTATGGAATAAATTCTATTATAAGCTGAATTGATTGACCAGTAAAAAAGAGTTAAAATAGTTTTATCATACGATAAGGTCAGAGTTAGAAGAGCGACACAGCCACTAACATTGAAATAAAGGAGTAGAATACTATGAACAAGAGTTTGATATTTGATACAGAAAAATATTCAGTAGAGACATTGGAAATGGATGGATATACACTTGTGTACCGTGCATTTGAAAATATTCCGTATGTGGCGGAGCCGGTGGATGAAAAGGTGCAGGTTCTAAGTATCTATGTCCCGGAAGACTATTATAAAGGTAAAATGATTGGTAACTATCATCTGGAAAATGCACCAATCTTTCTTCCCAATACCGTTGGGGGATACATGCCGGGTCCGGTGGAGCGTCCGGGGAAAAATGTACATGGAGAAACGAATGCGGCATTTTTCGCCCTGCTTCACGGCCTGGTCGTTGTATCGCCCGGAGTGAGGGGAAGAGAGCAGAAGGATAAGGAAGGGAATAATATCGGAATAGCACCGGCGGCAATCTGTGACTTGAAGGCGGCAGTGAGGTATCTTAGATTTAATAGCAAGCGGATACCGGGGGATACTGAGAAAATCATTTCCAACGGGACAAGTGCAGGAGGAGCGTTGTCCGCTCTTCTTGGGACAACGGGAAACCATCCGGATTATGAGCCGTATCTGCAGGCAGTTGGTGCAGCTGAGGAAAAGGATCATATATTTGCGTCTTCCTGCTATTGTCCAATTACGAATCTGGAACATGCTGATATGGCATATGAATGGGAGTTCTGCGGACTGAATGACTATCATAGCATGAGGTTTGAGCCTCCTGTAAAGGAAGGCGGAAAGCCTGAAATGATTCCCGTGGACGGGCAGATGACAGAGGAACAAAAAGCAATGTCAAGAAAGCTGAAAGAGATGTTTCCAGAATATTTGAACAGCCTGAGGCTGAAAGATGATGGGGGAAACCCTCTTGAACTAGATGAACAGGGAAATGGAAGTTTTAAGGAGTATGTAAAATCATTTGTAGAAGCTGCTGTGCAAGGTGAGATTTTGAAAGGGACGGATATGTCCGGGTATGACTGGATTACGGTGCAGGGCGGCAGGCTGAAGATAGATTTTGATAAGTATGTGATATTCCGCACACGTATGAAGGCAACGCCTGCTTTTGACAATGTGTGCTTGGGGACACCGGAGAATGAACTCTTTGGGAGTGTTACTAACAGATTTCGGCATTTTACAGAGTTCAGTCAGGACCACAGCACTGTTGGGGGAGAACTTGCGGAGAAAGAGCAGATTAAGATGATGAATCCGATGGCGTATATTGAAGATGAGAAAGCGGTAAAAGCAGAACATATAAGGATCCGTCATGGGGTGGTCGACCGGGACACATCGCTTGCGGTCTCTGCAATGCTGGCGGCAAAGCTGCGTGAGAATGGAGTGGATGCAGAACTTGCATACCCTTGGGGGATTCCTCATGCGGGAGATTATGATATTGGAGAACTTTTGGAGTGGATTGACGGAATCTAAAAAACTGCAGCTGAAAATGGCTGCAGCTTTTTTATATTTCAATTCAAGCAGGAAAATGCACTATTCGCGCAATAAGGATTGTATAAAAATAGTAATAGCGATAAAATGAGTGTAGCTTAAAAGTGGTGAAACAGCAAGGTGACCAGTATACGCCCACTGTCGTATCGCCGGCTGCGGTAGGTGACGTGATCATGTTTTTAGAGACGAGGAGGGATTCTATGAATGTGGAACGTAAAGTCAGGAGATTCAGGAT
Source organism: Clostridium sp. AF19-22AC (assembly GCF_003479085.1). Taxonomy (NCBI): domain Bacteria; kingdom Bacillati; phylum Bacillota; class Clostridia; order Eubacteriales; family Clostridiaceae; genus Clostridium; species Clostridium sp. AF19-22AC. Next base: position 14,589 of record NZ_QUGN01000005.1, read on the forward strand.
AGTCTGTGGATTTCTGATGCTTTTTTCGCTATTGTTTTGTAAGATTATGGCGATTGATGGATTTTACAGTCTGTGGGATTTTATTTACAAACTCAGAGACGGATCCATTTGGAAAGAGGATCTGGTATCATTAATACCGTTTAGTTTTGGTATACTTGCGGTAATTGGAATTTTACTGTATTTAATACGCTGTATTTGGTTAATAAATGGAAAAAGCCTGAAAACATTTGAGTTTCTTCCCGGTTTCGGATTTGCATTTTTTGCCATCAGCATATTTCCGGGTGGACAGATATTTGTCGGAGGGGTATGTTTAGCCTTGGTTATCATCGATTACATGGGCTCCCGCTGGATTGAAGAGCGGGATGAGATGAACCGCAAATACGAAGAGATGAAAGCGCGGGAAAGGTACGAGAAGGAAGAAAAGAAGCGGGTACGCTATTTTCCGGGCAGATACCCCGAGGAGTTTTTCAGGATGATCCGAAAGAATGCTTCCTACAACAAGAAAGGGCAGATGATTCTTGCATCGGGGTGCTTTCTGACCGCGGCATTTATGTATATTATACTTACAATGTATGGCCTGATCTCACAGGTGCACGGGGAGGAAGACTTCCTGTTCGGATTCGGGCTTGCGCGGATATTTAAACAGACTGGATTTCTCATGGCTCTGTGCAGCATTCTGATGATGACAATGATCATTGGGTATTATATCAAAGACCAGAATAAGTCAAACAGCCTTCTGGTCATCCTTGGAATGAGAAGCAGAACGATTTATCTGATGTTTGGAATCGTGTTCAGTGCAAATGCTTTCATATCAGGTGTGGCAGGTATTCTTTTCGGAGGGGCGGCATCCTATATCATCAGGGATATCTGGCAGAGTTCACTCACAAATAATGGGGCCGTAGTCAATCTGGCATCTGCAATCAGCGTAAGGACGATTGGGCTTGGGATACTCGGGTATCTCGTGATCGTGCTCCTGTCCCTTGGATTTAATCAGGAAAATGTGCTGAACCTTGCACGTTCTATGAATATGAATACACAGGTTGAGAAAGAAAAACGGGGGAAGAAATACAATCTCATACTTGTGATTTTGGGACTTCTCCTTCTGGCAGTCAGCATCCGCATCTATTTTTCCAGAAGCTGGGCAGAGACTATGTATATACATATCTTTACGGTACTCGGAGTTTACCTGCTTATTAAGGGGGGAACCGCAATCTGCCTGAACAGGCTGGAAAGGCACAGGGACAGGTACAACAGGAATCTGATTGCAAATCGTCCGTTGTATTACCGGTTTCAGAAAAGCACATGGAATCTTTTTTATCTGTCTGTGCTGCATCTGTTTATACTGTCTATGTTTGGGGTACAGCTGGCAGGCGGACTCCTGAAACAGAATATACCGGAGATGTTCCCGTACAGCATTGTCTGCACGGCCTATGACGCGGATATGGAGGATTTAGATGCGATTGCTAAGAAGCATGGTGCAGAGGCGTCTGTTTATCCGATGCTCAGGATTACATCGATCTACGGCTCCGACGCGATTAATAAACAGTGGGGGCCGTACTTGCGCCCGGTTCAGTGGCCACAGGGGCAGCATATAGCAATTTCAGAGTCTACATACCGGGCCCTGAAGGAGGCCTTAGGGAAGACGCCTGAAAAGCTGGATTTATCAGATGATGAAATCCATGTTGTGTATCAGCAGGATTTGTCGGCAAAGGCACATACGATTGACTGGGATACGAACAGAATCCATAAAATGTTGAGGATCGGACAGCCGCTGATGTCTTATAATACAGGGATATATGAGAAAATATTTCCGGAACGTATCATAAAGAGTGAGGAGAGAGACTGTCTCACGGGGACGTTCCATCAGGGAATGGAGGATAACCTGGTCGTATTCAATGACCAGTATTTTGAAGAAGAGTACCAGAGGATTTCCACTTACAATAAAGAACAGTGGAGTTTAAGAGAAGCGGCTGACATCGACGAATGGAGAGCGTACCCGTCGTACTCCCGTCCATCTAATATGACAGAGGGACCGACACAGCTTATATGCTGGAATGTTCCTGAGAAGGAGTATGAGGGGATGCTCAAAGATATGGACTATCTGACTGATAAACATGCGTTTGACAGAGACTGGGACAGTGCAATTCTGCCGTTCTATGGGAAGCAGCAGATGATTGTTGATACCGGTGCGGAAATCTTTTTCCGAAAACTGGTGTACCTGTTTATCCTCATTCTGATGACGATTATGGGACTCTTCCAGTATTATGTGAAGTTTGAATCTGAGGCAAGGGAGCTGAACTGGCAGAATAATTTCCTGAGAAAACTGGGTATGCGGCAGAATGAACGGAAAAAGGCTCTGGCAGGGCAGATGAAGATATTTGCAGCGCTGCCGCTCGCAGTGGGGACCTTAGGCGGAATAATTTTCGGAGGTCTTACGGTAAGGGCCAGATTATACGATTCAAAGGAAGTTCTGAGTTTCCTTATAGCAGGAGGGATTATTTATCTGGTTTATGTGGGCATATGGGTACTGTGGTATTTTTGGATTAAGAGAATGATATGGAGGCAGGCGGAATGGGAAAATTAAAAGTACTGGAAGTGAATGATCTGATCAGGAATTATCAGAAACTGAACCCGAGTGGTGCAAAGGATGAGATTAAAGTATTAAAAGGGCTCAATTTTAATGTCGAGGAAGGTGACTTCCTCGGGATTATGGGAAAGTCAGGATGCGGCAAGACGACACTTTTGAAGGTGCTGGGACTGATCGACAAGCAGACAGCGGGGACTTTGAAGTTCACGGATAAAGATACAAACGGCCTGCATGCAGATGAACTGGCGGATATCAGGAGAAAACAGATCGGGTTTGTCTTTCAGGATTTTTATCTGATGGACAGTCTGTCCGTGAGGGAAAACATTATGCTTCCCATGATTCTGAACAAGGAAAAGTCTGAAGTAATGGATGAGAAATCAAAGGAACTGGCCGAACAGTTCCAGATCGCACATCTGCTGGATAAAGAGCCCTACGAGCTGTCGGGAGGAGAGAAACAGAGAGTGGCGATCTGCCGTGCCCTGATTAATGACCCGGAGCTGATCCTGGCGGATGAGCCGACTGGAAATCTGGATTCCAAGTCAGGAAAGATTGTGATTGACGCGCTGACACGGATCAACCAGGAGTATGGGAAGACGATAGTCATGGTAACGCATGATCCGAAGATGGCGGGCTGCTGCAGGAAAATCATCCTGCTTAAGGACGGTATGATACTGGAGACTCTGGAAAAGAAGGGGACGGATGAAGAATTCTATCATCTGATTCTGGATAAGATGGGAGATTTGTAGCAGATGAGACTCGCTCAGCTGATGAATCAATACTACGATAAACTAAGTGAAAACGATAAAGCTGTCTTAGAAACAATTTTGTGCGAACCGGTGAGGTTCGCACAGCTTTCCAGTGAACAGGTGGCGGCAGAATGCCATATTTCCAGAGCTACACTGCTGCGTATCCTGCGGAAAATCGGGCTGACATCTTTTTCGGACCTGAAGCTTACGCTGAAGGAAGAACGTTCGGACAAAAAGGCAGCGGACGTGGACTTTGACGCTGTCTGTGACATTTACCACAGTCTTGTTGATGAATTGAATAAGTTTTCTTATGTCCATATCTGTAAAAGGCTCTATGAGAGCGATACGATTTACGTCTATGGGACCGGCAATGAACAGAAGACGCTGGCGGAGGAATTCAAACGGATATTCCTGTCTGCCGGGAAGTGCGTGATCGAATTGTTTGATTACGGGGAAACCGAGTTTATGAAAAAAGCATTTCAGAAGACGGATGTTTTTGTCGTGATTTCCCTTTCCGGTGAGACAAAAGCGGGGATTGAGATTCTCAATGCAGTGATTCCGACAGGGATATACACACTTTCCATCACGCGTCTGCAGAACAATACGATTTCCAGAATGTGCAGGGACAATCTCTATGTGGCGACCCAGACCATCCAGAGTCGGGTTTCGTACGAACTGGTTTCTGGGTTTTACATGCTGCTGGACATGCTGTTCCTCAATTATCTGGAATATATAAGAGAGGCCGAACATGAAGATTGAAGACCTGCTGAACAGGTACTACGATACCTTCAGCGAAAACGATAAGTACATCGCCGGGTGTGTGGCGAAACATACGAAAGACTGTATCCGGCTGTCAATAGATGAGTTTGCGGAAACATACCATGTATCCAAGAGCGCACTCACAAGGTTTGCCCAGAAACTGAAGCTTCCGGGGTACGGTGAACTTCGCTCAGTGATCCGGCTTGAGAGGATGCAGGAAGAGGGACTGGAGTTTTCATTTAAGGAGGAAGCGCTCCAGAATTACCATAAGATGATCGAGTATATCCGCAATACAGATTACAGTAGCTTTTTTGAAAAAATTTACTGCTCCGGACGTATTCTGATCTATGCAAGCGGATATTCCCAGGCACGGGTGGCAAAAGAGTTCCAGCGTATTTTTCTGCCGCTGCACAAGAAGATTTATTATATGCACGGACATGATATGGCGGAAGCCTTTGAAAATCTTGTCAGAGAGGAAGACCTGGTCATACTGATCTCACTGACGGGTGAAGCGGAACATATGGTGGAACTCGCGAAACGGCTGCGCCTGAAGGGCATAAAGACGGTTTCCGTTACAAAGATGCAGATGAACCCGCTTTCTTCCGTATGCGGGGAAAACTTATATATTCAGGCGCTGTCGCTGCCGGAAAGATATGGGATTTCATATGAGATCACGACCCCATATTTCCTGCTGATTGAACTTTTATTTATCCGTTATCAGCAGTTTCTGAAAGATGAACATAATTTCACATATTAAAACAAAGTGCAGGATGCACACATGTTTCCTAAAGGGCTTACAGACATTGTAAGTCCTTTTTTTAAGTGCTATTATACGGTTACAGTTTATACCGTGCCGTGCACTCCGCTGCACGGCATCGGGCCGATAAAGTGATGGTTTCAGGGCATCTGCCCTCGCCGAAGGCGATTTCAAATGGGCAGATGCAGTTACTGTGTACAGTAACTAATATATGGTTACAGACAAGGAAGGAGAGCGGTGGATGCGGAAATTAATTGTGTTTGATATAGATGGAACGCTCCGGGACGAGGTGCTTGGAATCCCGGAATCCATACCATTTGTTCTCAGGCAGCTGAAAAGAAAAGGACATGAGGCGGCGGTCTGTACGGGGCGCAGCCTGGGGACGGTTCAGGATGATGTTCTGGAACTCGGGATTGAGAATCTCATCACAGGCGGAGGGAGCTATATATCCCACAAAGATGTTTCTGTGTTTAAGACGGCGCTGGATGCAGATGCAGCTGCCAGAGTGTTTCACTATCTGACAGACCCGTGCACGGACGGTGTGGGCGGAGTTCTGGAGGGACGGGATGAGATATTTATGAATCAGGCTGCTGCTGATATTCTGAACCAGATGAATCTGGAAAAAAGTAAAAAGCTTACGCCCCGGCAGAGGGAGAAGTTCTTTAAAAATGAGAAGATCATGTATCAGGACAATATAGAAGAGTTTCTTCCGGGACAGGTAGATATCCATAAGATTTGTTTGTGGTGCAGCCTACCGGTTTACCGGCGCATCGGGGAAATGTTTGGAGCGGGCCGGACGGAACTGGCACAGCAGGGCAGTTGGAACGAATATGGTTATTATGAAATCATCCCATACGGAGCAGGGAAAGGTGCAGCAGTCGTGAGACTTTGTGAATATCTGGGGATTGGGATACAGGATACGCTCGCATTCGGTGATGGCAGAAATGATATAGAGATGCTGAAGATCTGCGGCACCGGGATTGCAATGGCAAATGGGGCCGATGAACTGCTTGCATCTGCGGACAGCATCTGCGGGAAGCCGATGGATGACGGGATATATGTGGAACTGGTAAAAAGAGGTTTGATTCCCCGCAGCTCGTTACGGGGTATTTGACTGATCAGGAAGAGAAACGGAGGAAGGAACATGGAAAAGAAATGGTGGCAGAGTGAGGTTGTTTATCAGATTTACCCGAAGAGTTTTTGTGACAGCAATGATGACGGTACTGGGGATATCCCGGGAATTATGTCAAGGCTGGATTATTTGAAAGAACTGGGCGTTACAATGCTCTGGATATGTCCGGTATTCCGGTCGCCGATGGACGATAATGGGTATGATATATCAGATTACTTTGACCTTGCGCCGGAATTCGGGACGATGGAGGACTTAAGGGAACTGGTCCGCGCCGCAAAGGAAATTGGAATTAAGATTATTCTGGATCTTGTGATTAATCATACTTCAGATGAACATGAGTGGTTTCAGAGGGCACTGAAAGACCCGGACAGCAAGTGGCATGACTTTTATATATTTAAAGAGGGGAAAGAAAGGCCGAATAACTGGCGCTCTGTGTTCGGGGGAAGTGTCTGGGAGAAGGTATCCGGAAGGGATGAGTTTTATTTTCACGCGTTTGGCACAAAACAGCCGGATCTGAACTGGGAGAACCCGGAGGTGAGGGAGACTCTTTATGGGATGGTCAACCAGTGGCTTGAACTTGGCATTGCAGGATTTCGGATTGATGCCATTACTTTTATCAAGAAGGACCTGACGTTTCGAAATCTGGAACCGGACGGGGCGGACGGCCTGGCAAAATGTACAAAGGGCAGCAGGAACCAGCCGGGAATCGGTGAATTCCTACGGGAACTGAAAGAGAAAACATTTCAGAAACATGACTGCGTTACTGTTGCAGAGGCGCCGGGAGTCGGATACGATGAATTAGAAGATTTTATCGGGGAAAACGGGTATTTTTCCATGATATTTGATTTCAAACATGCGGACCTCGATGTGGCCGGCGGCAGCGAATGGTTCCGGAGAGTCCCGTGGACGATTGCAGACCTCAATGAACGGCTGATGAGAAGCCAGATGGCAATACAGAAGGCTGGCTGGAGCGCCAACTTTATTGAAAACCACGACCAGCCCCGTGCCACGACAAAATACCTGCTGGAGGCGGCAGGAAATGCGAAGGCTGTAAAAACGCTGGGTGCAATGTATTTCTTCCTGAGGGGTACGCCGTTCATTTATCAGGGGCAGGAGCTTGGAATGCAGAATTTTGTACGTGACAGTATTGATGAATTCAATGATATTTCCAGTATCGACCAGTACTACCGTGCGATGGAAGAAGGCTGCACAAAGGAGGAAGCGCTCCATTATATCAACTTAAGGAGCCGGGATAATGCAAGGACCCCGTTCCCGTGGACAGCAGGGGAGAACGCCGGATTCAGCAGCGTTAAGCCGTGGCTTAAGGTAACCGGAGACCAGGACCGGACCAACGCAGAGAAACAGAGGAACGATCCTGAGAGTATTTTCCATTTTTACCGCCATATCATTGCACTGCGTCAGGACAGCGCTTTCAGCGAATGTCTGATTTACGGAGATATCCAGCCGCTTGAAACGGCCTGCGGTGATATCATTGCTTACAAAAGAAGCACGGAAGAAATGTCCATTGTATGTTACTTTAATTTTTCGAGGGAGGCACAGGAAGAAATCCTGCCTTCACAGATCAGGGAAATCGTGCTGAATACAGAAGAGACACTCGATGTAAGAACAAATGCCGGGTGTGATGCAAATGATAAAGGAATTCAGGAAAAGGAACGTATTGTGCTGGCGCCGTTCCAGACATTGATGTATAGGAGCAGCTGCACAGATATGAAGATGGAGTAGAAGAGGGAGGATATCATGGCAGATAAATATTTCAATATAGCAAAAGCCATTGTGGAAGTGGTCGGAAAAGAGAATATCGTTTCAGCCACACATTGTGCGACCAGACTTCGTCTGATGGTAAAAGACAGAGATGCGATTGATGATAAAAAAATAGAAAAAATCGAAGAGGTTAAGGGTGTTTTCTTCACCTCAGGACAGTATCAGATTATTCTGGGTACAGGTATTGTAAATAAAGTCTATGCGCAGATCGAAACGCTGGGACTTAAGACGCTGTCCAAAAAGGAACAGGATGAAGCTGTGAAGCAGAATGAAAAAGGAATCAAGAAACTGATGCGTACGCTTGCGGATATTTTTGTGCCGATCATCCCTGTGATTGCCGCAACCGGTTTGTTCCTCGGCCTGAAAGGCTGTATCTTTAATGATAATGTGCTGTCGCTGTTTGGTGCGTCGACCGCGGATATTCCGGCGTATATCCAGACGCTTGTCACCGTACTGACCGATACGGCGTTCGCATTTCTGCCCGCAATTATCACGTGGTCCGCATTCAGGGTCTTTGGCGGGACACCGGTAATTGGCCTTGTAATCGGGCTGATGCTCCTTTCACCTGCCCTGCCCAACGCATACAGTGTGGCAGACCCGAACAGTGGAGTAGAGGCGATTAAAGCATTCGGATTCATTCCCCTCGTGGGCTGTCAGGGAAGTGTCATGACCGCGATTTTTACGGGGTGGTTTGGTTCAAAGCTGGAGAAGAAACTGCGTAAGATCATGCCGAATGTACTGGACCTGATCTTCACTCCGTTTTTTGTCATGCTGATCACCATGCTTGTCATGCTGCTGGGCGTGGGTCCGGTGATGCACCAGATCGAACTTGGGATGGTTGGGATCATCGAGAACCTCATCCACCTCCCGATGGGAATTGGCGGGTTTATCATAGGATTTACTTACCCTCTGGCAGTTATTACAGGTCTTCACCACACATATGTCATGATAGAGACTTCTCTGCTTGCCAACACAGGGTTCAACCCGCTGATCACATTATGTGCCATGTACGGATTTGCAAACGTCGGGACCTGTCTTGCATTTGCAGTAAAGTCAAAATCAAGGAGAATCAAACAGACAAGTATAGGCGCAATGCTGTCACAGCTTTTCGGTATCAGTGAGCCTGTACTGTTTGGTATCCAGCTGCGTTTTAACTTAAAACCACTCATTGTTATGCTGCTGACATCAGGTACAGGGGCGGCCCTTTTATCTATTTTCAGCATACAGTCGAATTCCTACGGACTGGCCGTACTGCCATCCTACCTGATGTATATTTACAACGGGCACCAGATATTGTTCTACTTCCTGATTTCTGTATTCTGCGTCGCGCTATGCTTTATCCTGACCTGCCTGTTTGCAATACCAAAAGAAGCACTGGTGCCGGATGAAGATGACCCGGCGGCAGATATGCATTACGCTGGTGAGGCGACGGCAATATCAGAAACAGTTTCGAGCACAGATTCCGGTGCGGCATTAAAAGCGTCATCCGGGGATGCAGAGGTATTTACAGCGCCAGCAACAGGAAAAACAGTACTCCTTAAAGACGTAGCAGACGAAACATTTGCACAGAAACTGCTCGGGGACGGCTTTGCCATAGACATTACTGATGGCACCATAAAGGCTCCCTTCTCCGGAACAATAGCCGTCGCCTACCCGACCGGCCATGCATTCGGAATCCAGAGTCCGGACGGCCGCGAAGTTCTGATCCACATAGGAATCGACACCGTAGCCTTAGAAGGCCAGGGCTTCGAGATCCACGCCCATCAGGGCGACAACGTAAAACAAGGCGACATCCTCGTAAAAGCAGACATACAAAAAATCCGCCAGCTTGGAAAATCCACAACAACAATGATCATCTTCACAGACGGAACCCCAATAAAAGAACAAGAACTTCCAAAGGAAATGATCAGCGGAGTAACTTCACTTCAAGTTGCCTGTTAAGAAATAATTGTAGAATCCACTACCCAGAGGACGATTCCCGTAAAAATCCGGAAGCACCCAGCAGTGAGAATGGGGCGGAAAACGCTCCCGCGGGTGGCCGGCAGGTCATATATAAAGGCACCAAGTGCGCTTACTAACAGTTAGAGAAAAAGGCCGAATCACAGGGTTGGAAATTGATTCCGAATCAATTTCCAAATCAGCCTGAGGCGTCTAAGCATCAGCTTAGGCGTCGAATGCTGATGATACCCTGCGATTCCGCCTTTTACTCTTTACTGTTAGTTAGCAAACGACCTGTCTTTATAAATGACCTGCCGGCCACCCGCGGGAGCGCTTTCCGCCCCGTTCTCACTGCGCCCGTGCAGCCAGTAAAATTACATATCGTCTTCAAAGATTCCCTTAGAGGGTATCCCCCCGCCTGATATAACCTGGTTTTTCTGGAGAAGCTATGACTTCTTTTGCATGCAGAACATGAGCTCCTTTATCCACAACCTGATTCTCAACATGTACATCTTTCCCGATAATTGCACCCGGCATGAGGATACTGTTTTTGACAACGGCGCCCTTGTGAACGTTACATCCGCGTCCAATGACAGAATTTTCAATGGTGCCTTCGATTAAGCATCCATTGGATACAACGGAAGACCTTACGTCTGCTGTATCATAATACTGTGTTGGGCAGGAGTCATTTGTCCGTGTGTAGATCGGCCATTCATCATCAAATAGTGTTGATGCATATTTAAAGTCAATTAGTGAAAGGTTTGCTTCATAGTAGCTTTTGAAATCCGTGATGGAAGCAAAAAATCCACGGTGGGGTACGGCACGTATATCGAGTTCGCCGCACTGGTTATTCACGATCTGGGCAAGTCTGTACATAGAGGAAAGATTCTTTGCCTTATGTATTAGCTCGATAAATAACTCTTTCTTCATTACATAAGTGTCCATGAAAATGTTTCTGTTTTTTGCGGTCCCCCGGTTCTTCTCGATGGAAAGGACACCCTTTTGGCGGTTCAGGTTCAGAAGGTCACAGTTGAGGAAGTTTTCCTTCGCATTATCTGTTGAGTGGTAAAGCAAGGTGATATCCGCGCCTGAATCAATGTGTGTCTGTACAAGGTGATCGAAGTTCTGGGTATATACCATATAGCCCGGTACGATGACTACATATGGATACTGCACCCTCTCGATGCACTCGATGTTTTCCATAAAAGCGGCAATATCTGTATTATAAATATCATTTTCTGAACTGCTTTCAGAAAAGAGCACGCGCAGTTTTCCCCGCTTTGAATTGATATTGTAATGTCTTCCTGTTCCGAGGTGGTCTACGAGTGAGCGGGGCTTGTTTCTTAAATAAACCTGTATCTGGTCGATGCCGCTGTTGCTCATATTGGAGATCGGGAAGTCAATGACGCGGTATCTTCCAAGGAAAGAAAATGCCCCGATACTGCGGTACGTCTGAAGACCCTCTACCCATATGTGGTTTCCGGAAGGATTGACTATTCCAAATGCGTTATTCATACTATTCTGCCCCCTTTACATGTTTCGCAACCAGTTCGATATGCTCACTGTCCGCGCTGCCCACGACAGCATTTTTGCCGATTTTGATTCCGTCGGCAACGAGTGCGCGTGTTATCTGTGCACCCTCTTCAACTACAACGCCCGGCATCAGTACACTGTCGATGATTTTGGCTCCTGCCCCGACTTTTACGCCGGTGAATAAAACAGAATTCTTAACCTCTCCGTTGACAATGCAGCCTTGTGTGATGAATGCATTCTTAATATCTGCTTCAGCGCCTACATAATGAGGCAGGGTATAGCCGTCTTCTGTGTAAATCTTCCAGCTCGGGTCGTTTAAGTCAAGTTCGTTGTTCTTGTTGAGAAGGTCCATATTGGCTTCCCAGAGAGAGTCGATGGTTCCGACGTCTTTCCAGTAGCCCTTGTATTTATAGGCGTACAGCCTCTTGTCATCATTTAAGAGAGTCGGGATGATGTCCTTTCCAAAATCATGGTTTGATTCCGCATCCTTCATATCTGCCAGCAGCATCTTGCGGAGCAGCTTCCAGTTGAATATGTAGATTCCCATAGATGCAAGATTGCTCTTCGGCTGTGGCGGTTTCTCTTCGAATTCTACGATGCGCCCCTCCTCATCGGTATTCATGATACCGAAACGGCTCGCCTCCTTCATCGGTACTTCGATGACGGCGATGGTTGCATCTGCCTGACATTCTTTGTGATATGCCAGCATCTTTGCATAATTCATCTTATAAATGTGGTCACCTGAGAGGATCAGGACATATTCCGGTGAAAATGAATCGATAAAGTCTATATTCTGGGAAATTGCGTCTGCTGTTCCGCGGTAAACGTCCAGATTGGCGTCTGCCTTTTCGCGCGGCGGCAGTACATATACCCCGCTGTTCTGGGCATCCAGACCCCAGCGGCGCCCTGCCGCGACATAACTATTGAGTAAAATGGATTCGTACTGGGTCAGTACTCCGACGACATCGATACCGCTGTTTGCACAGTTACTTAACGGGAAATCGACGATTCGGTATTTTCCGCCATATGAAACGGCTGGCTTAGCTACTTTATTCGTCAGTTCATGCAGGCGAGAACCACGGCCGCCAGCTAAGATCATTGCTAACATGTTGTTCTGTTTCATAATAAGTCCTCTCTTTCATAATTCCTTGTTGATATTGTACAAGTTTTTGAGCTGAATTACAATACAATTGTGCAAAAAGATGGTGAAAATGTACTTTTGGAAAGTAAAATGATAATATATTTATAAAAAGAAAGCATTTCCGGGAAAATGAGGGCGGAAACAGTACTTTGAACTGTCAGTTTCGGATATTAAGATTTTCTTGTTACAGTGTCTGAAATGGGGTATAATTATAAAAGTAAGAAGAGGCTTCACTTTACAGTGAAGCTTTTCGCTGTTGATTTTTCCTGCGGGCATACAGACAGGGGTATATGCAGGGAACTTTGAAAAAGGAGGATTTGTATTATGTTGAGAATCGGGATGCTGACAAGCGGCGGGGACTGCCAGGCACTGAATGCGGCTATGCGGGGTGTTGTAAAAGGCGTTTGTTCTAAACGTAAGGATGTAGAAATATATGGTTTTAAAGATGGATATAAAGGATTGATTTATGCGAATTTTGAGATGCTGACATCCAAAGATTTCTCAGGGATACTGACCAGGGGCGGTACAATCCTGGGGACATCCAGACAGCCGTTCAAGCTGATGCGGGTGCCGGATGAGAACGGGCTGGACAAGGTTGCTGCGATGAAGCATACATACCATAAGCTGAGCCTGAATTGCCTGGTGATTTTAGGCGGCAATGGTACGCATAAGACAGCGAATCTTCTGAGGGAAGAAGGATTGAATGTGATTACGCTCCCGAAGACAATTGACAATGACCTCTGGGGAACAGATATGACTTTCGGATTCCAGAGCGCTGTGGATATTGCTACAGATACGATTGACAGGATCCACACGACAGCAACTTCACACAGCCGTGTATTTATTATAGAAGTTATGGGACACAAGGTCGGCCATGTCACGCTCCATGCGGGGATCGCAGGAGGGGCCGATATTATACTGCTTCCTGAGATTCCTTATGATATAGATGTTATTGCCGATGTGATCCAGAAGCGGAGCGAGGCCGGAAAGCCGTTTACCATACTTGCGGTTGCAGAGGGGGCTATTTCCAAGGAAGACGCGAAACTGAAGAAGAAGGAATATAAAGAAAAATTAGAGAAAAGGAAGTATCCTTCGATTGCCTATGAACTGTCTGAGCAGATTCAGAAGAAGACAGATAAAGAGGTCCGCATTACGGTTCCGGGACATACGCAGAGAGGCGGTTCCCCGTGCCCTTACGACAGGGTATTTTCCACGAGGGTTGGTGCTGCAGCTGCAGAACTGATTTTAAATGAGGATTTTGGATATATGGTTGCTATGAGAAATGGTGAGACAACGAAGGTGCCGCTTCAGGATGTAGCCGGAAAGCTGAAATTTGTTGATCCCGAATGCAGCCTTATCAAAGAGGCAAGGCTGACGGGCATCAGTTTTGGCGATAAAATACAATAGAGTGAAATAAGAGAACAGAGGTGTGATTCATGTCGTATACGGCATTATACAGAAAGTTCCGCCCGACTGAGTTTTCAGACGTAAAAGGGCAGGACCATATTATTACAACACTGCAGAATCAGATCAAGGCAGACCGTATCGGGCATGCTTACCTGTTCTGTGGGACCCGGGGGACCGGGAAAACTACGGTGGCGAAGATATTTGCCAGGGCGGTGAACTGTGAACATCCGGTGGACGGCAGCCCCTGCGGGGAGTGTGCGATGTGCAGGTCTATTGCTGCGGGAACGTCCATGAACGTGATCGAGATCGATGCCGCATCCAACAACGGTGTGGACAATATCCGTGAGATTCGTGATGAAGTAGCATACCGGCCGACGGAAGGGAAGTATAAAGTCTATATTATTGACGAGGTGCATATGCTTTCCATAGGTGCTTTTAATGCGCTTTTGAAGACACTTGAGGAGCCGCCGGAGTATGTTATTTTTATACTGGCTACAACGGAAGTGCATAAGATACCGATTACGATATTGTCGCGATGCCAGCATTATGATTTTAGACGGATCAGTATCGAGACGATTTCTGACAGACTGAAGGAATTAATGATCGAGGAGCAGGTGGAGGTCGAGGATAAGGCTATACGCTATGTGGCCAAGGCGGCGGACGGTTCCATGAGGGATGCGCTGAGTCTTTTGGACCAGTGTATTGCTTTTTACATGGGACAGAAGCTGACCTATGATCATGTACTGGAAGTACTGGGAGCCGTTGATACGGATGTCTTCAGCCAGCTTCTGCGCAATATCATCAGGCGTGATGTGCCGAAGGTACTGGATACTGTGGAGGAACTCGTGATGCTGGGAAGGGAACTGACACAGCTTTCGGTTGATTTCACATGGTATCTGAGGAACTTGCTTCTGATGAAAACTTCTGATAATATAGAGGATGTGTTGGATGTATCTACGGAGAATATGCAGCAGCTGAAAGAAGAGGCCGGGATGATCGAGACCGACATGCTGCTTCGGTATATCCGTATTTTTTCTGAGCTATCAGGGCAGCTCAAGTACGCTTCGCAGAAGAGAGTTCTTCTGGAGGTGGCGCTGATTAAGCTGTGTACTCCGGCGATGGAGGTGGATCAGGACAGTCTTCTGGACCGCATCCGTGCAGTGGAAGAGAAGCTGGAGCAGGGAATTCCTGCGTCGGCCGTGCAGGAAAAGGTGGTTTATGTAAACGGCGACAATGCTGCGGCACCAGGAAAAACGGCCCCGAAACCGGAGCTTCCGAATGCTATACCGGATGATGTGAAAGAGGTTGTGAAGAACTTCAGACCCATTGCAGATGAGGCATCCGGGATGATCCGGACATTCCTAAAGAAGGCAAGGTTAAGCCTCGGCGGGGATAACCGGCTGATGATCGTCATGCCCGGAGCAATGGAGGCGGAGGTTGTTGGCAGGGAAGACCACCGGCAGGAACTGGAAAGTCTGATTGAGAACCGGATCGGGAAAAAGGTTGAAGTGGAAGTCCGGCATGTGGAAGAGGGACGCCACTTTGAAGATACATTTGTGGACATTGAGAAGAAAATTAATATGGAAATTATAGTGGAGGATTAAATCATGGCAAAAAGAGGCGGATTTCCAGGCGGTGGAATGCCTGGCAACATGGCAAATCTGATGAAACAGGCGCAGAAGATGCAGCGCCAGATGGAAGAACAGGCAAAAGAGCTTGAGACAAAAGAATTTACGGCAACAGCAGGCGGCGGTGCAGTCGAGGTGACGATTTCCGGTAAGCGTGAGGTCTTAAAGGTGAAACTTCAGGAAGAAGTTGTTGATCCCGAAGATATCGAGATGCTGGAAGACCTGATCGTGGCGGCAACGAACGAAGCACTGCGTCAGGTTGACGAAGTATCCGGGGCGGCAATGAATAAGCTGACAGGCGGAATGGGCGGCGGAATGCCTGGAATGTTCTAAATATTCTGACAACGGAGCTCAAAAGGGTCAGACCCCTTTGCAGAAGGGTCTGACCCTTTTGAGTGAATTTGCTGTTTGGAACATAAAGAGAAAACAGGAGTGAATACCAGATGGATTATTATAGTAATCAAATCAGCAGGCTGATCGAGGAGTTTTCGAGGCTTCCCGGGATCGGGGCGAAGTCTGCGCAGAGGCTTGCCTTTCATATTATTAATATGCCAAAGGAGCAGGTGGAGAATCTTGCGAAGTGTCTTCTGGATGCACGTAATAATGTAAGATACTGTTCCCAGTGCTGTACGCTGACGGACAGGGAACTTTGTCCAATCTGTAACAACCCGGACAGAGATCAGAAGACGATTATGGTGGTCGAGACGCCGAGAGATCTGGCGGCTTATGAGAAGACTGGGAAATACAACGGCGTCTATCATGTGCTGCACGGCGCGATTTCCCCGATGCTGGGAATCGGCCCCGGAGACATCCGGCTGAAAGAGCTGATGGAGCGCCTCCAGGGTGATGTGGACGAGGTGATCATTGCCACAAATTCCAGTCTGGAAGGGGAGACGACGGCGATGTATATCAGCAAGCTGATCAAACCTACAGGTATCAAGGTAAGCCGGATTGCCAGTGGGGTGCCGGTCGGGGGAGATCTGGAATATATCGATGAAGTAACTCTTTTGAGGGCCCTGGAAGGCAGAACCCAGTTGTAGGCAGGGGCTTTATAATGCCCGAACGGTAAACTGTGCATGTACCAGAACTTAAGGATGTGGGATGATGTATAAGAAAAAAGTAACATCTTCGGATGTGGCGCGAAAGGCCGGGGTTTCTCAGGCGACAGTTTCTATGGTGCTGAATAAGAAGTATAATGTTTCCTTTTCGAAGGACGTAATCCGGAAGGTGGAGGCTGCGGCAAAGGAACTGGGCTATGAACTGCCGAAGCGGAAAAAGCAAAAGGAAAATAAGCGGGAAAAGCTTCTCGTTGTATTTTGCCCGAACCTGACGAACCCGTATTATGTAATGCTTCTCCAGGGTATTGAATCCCGGGCTACAGAGCAGGGGTTCGGTCTGTTCGTCTGCAATACACAGAGAAATCTAGAGCTGGAGGAACGGTATCTGAAAATGATGCCTTCCCTGAATCCCCAGGGGGTCATTTACACGTGCAATCCCAGCCGTTGTTTTATGCCCGTTGTGGAGGAACTGTCGCGAAGGATTCCGTTCACGGTAATTAATAACCAGAATGAAAAGCTTGATGTAGATGCCGTGGAGCTGGACAACTCGAAGCTTGGACGTATTATGGCGCGCCACCTGCTGGATCTGGGGCACAGGCATGTGGCCTATATCGCTCCACCTCTGACTGTGCGTCAGAAACAGCGTTCCAAGAGGGTGGAAGGTTTTTTGAAAGA
The DNA here is from genome assembly GCF_003479085.1 of Clostridium sp. AF19-22AC. NCBI lineage: Bacteria > Bacillati > Bacillota > Clostridia > Eubacteriales > Clostridiaceae > Clostridium > Clostridium sp. AF19-22AC. Next base: position 31,732 of record NZ_QUGN01000005.1, read on the forward strand.
ATTTAAGGAAGCCGGACTCGGTGACAATGTGGTGATTAAGGCTGCGAACGAAGAGATCGACCGGGATATTCCGGGGATTGATTCTGAATACCGGATTGGCTACGATCTGACGAAGGAGCTTTTGGCAGAGGATAAGGAGCTGACAGCAATTGTAGGGCTGAATGATATGATTGCATTTGGAATTCTGGATGCCCTCTATGATGAGAAATACAGAGTTCCGGGTGACATGTCCGTGATGGGATGTGATAATACCCTTTTCGCAAAAATGCAGAAAATATCCCTGACAACGATCGAACATTTCGTGATATATAAGGGCCGCGATGCCTGTGATATTATCATGAAAAAGATTAAGACGAGGGACAGGCAGTATTCAGAAATGGAGCCTGTCAGCATCTACCATGTTGAGTATGAACCGAGACTTGTCTCGAGAGGGACCACATCCTATCCAAGGACCAGAAAAAAGAAAAATTAATTTATTGTATAAAATTATTATTAATAATCCTGCGCTAGGATGAATTTTGGAACAATGGATAAGCCGAAAAATGGAGGAGTTATATCGTATTACTGCAATTGTTGAGAAAAGTTTTTCATGTTTCTTGACTAATAATTTGAAAATATTAATAGGATAAAATTATTAATAATTTTTCGCCCTATTGACCGTCTTCACTACAACGACTATAATCAAGAATAGAAAACAAAGGGATTCTAGTTCAAGGAGGAACGAACAATGAAATTTTTTATCGACACAGCCAAAGTAGAGGATATTAAGAAAGCAAATGACATGGGAGTGATCTGCGGAGTTACAACAAATCCGTCACTGATTGCAAAAGAAGGACGTGTTTTTGAAGAAGTCATCGCAGAGATTGCTTCTATCGTAGACGGACCGATCAGCGGTGAAGTAAAGGCTACAACAACGGATGCAGAAGGAATGATCGCAGAGGGAAGAGAAATTGCGAAAATCCACCCTAACATGGTAGTTAAGATTCCTATGACAGTAGAAGGGTTAAAAGCTTGCAAAGCCCTTACAGCTGAGGGAATCAAGACAAATGTAACACTGATCTTCTCTGCAAACCAGGCACTTCTTGCAGCAAGGGCGGGCGCAACATATGTATCACCATTTCTGGGCCGTCTGGATGACATCTCTGTTCGCGGAACAGATCTGATTGCAGAGATCGCAGAGATTTTCGCAGTAGCCGGACTTGAGACAGAAATCATCGCAGCAAGCGTTCGTAACCCGATTCACGTAACAGACTGCGCACTTGCAGGGGCTGATATCGCAACAGTACCTTACAACGTAATCGAGCAGATGACACACCATCCGCTGACAGATGCAGGAATCGCAAAATTTCAGGCAGATTATAAGGCGGTATTCGGCGAATAATTTCGAAGATTTTCAAAGGGGTCAGACCCCTCTGAAAAAGTCTGTTTTAAACATAAAATTTAGGAGGAATTCCAATGAACAAGTTAGAATTAATGAAAACTGCCAACGAAGTCCGCAAGGGCATCGTGACAGCAGTCCACAGTGCGAAATCCGGACATCCGGGCGGATCACTGTCTGCAGCAGATATTTTCACATACCTTTATTTTGAAGAAATGAACATCGATCCTAAGGACCCTAAGAAGGCTGACCGCGACAGATTCGTACTGTCTAAAGGCCATACAGCGCCGGGACTTTACTCCACATTGGCGAATAGAGGATATTTTCCGGTAGAAGACCTGAAGACGCTGCGCCATACAGGTTCTTACCTTCAGGGGCATCCGGACATGAAGCATATTCCGGGTGTAGATATGTCGTCAGGTTCTCTGGGACAGGGAATTTCTGCGGCTGTCGGAATGGCACTTGCAGCAAAACTGTCCGGGGATGACTACAGAGTCTATACTCTGCTCGGAGACGGGGAGATCCAGGAGGGACAGGTATGGGAGGCTTCCATGCTTGCCGCACACAGGAAACTGGACAACCTGGTTGTGATTGTAGATAATAATAACCTTCAAATTGACGGTGCAATAACAGAGGTTAATTCACCATATCCGATCGATAAGAAGTTTGAGGCATTCAATTTCCATGTTATTAATATCGATGGAAATGATTTTGACCAGATTGATGCTGCTTTTAAAGAAGCTAGGACTGTGAAGGGCCAGCCTACGGCAATTATTGCAAAGACTGTTAAAGGCAAAGGCGTTTCTTATATGGAGAATCAGGCTTCATGGCATGGTGCGGCTCCGAATGATGAGCAGTATGAAGTTGCTATGAAAGATTTAGAGAAAGTAGGTGAAGCATTATGTCAGATGTAAAGAAAATTGCAACAAGAGAAAGCTATGGTAATGCTTTAGCCGAATTAGGAAAAGCACATGACGAAGTTGTAGTACTGGATGCCGATCTTGCAGCAGCTACAAAGACAGGTGTATTCAAGAAAGCATTTCCGGAAAGACATATCGACTGCGGCATCGCTGAGTGCAATATGATGGGCGTGGCAGCGGGACTCGCGGCAGCCGGAAAAGTACCGTTTGCAAGTTCATTTGCAATGTTTGCGGCAGGCCGTGCTTTCGAGCAGGTACGTAACTCCATCGGATACCCGAAGCTGAACGTAAAAATCGGTGCCACACATGCAGGAATCTCTGTAGGTGAGGACGGTGCAACACACCAGTGTAATGAAGACATTGCCCTGATGAGAACCATCCCTGGTATGGTTGTAATCAATCCTTCCGATGATATTGAGGCAAAGGCAGCCGTACAGGCAGCTTACGAGCACGCAGGACCTGTATACATGCGTTTTGGAAGACTTGCAGTGCCGGTTATCAATGATAAGCCGGAATACAAATTCGAGCTTGGCAAAGGTGTTGTACTCCGCGAAGGAAAAGACATTACTATTATCGCTACAGGACTTCCGGTAGCAAATTGTCTGGAAGCGGCAGAAAAACTTGCAGCTGACGGAGTAGACGCGAAAGTTATCAATATTCATACAATTAAGCCTCTCGATGAAGAATTAGTAGTTGCAGCAGCAAAAGAGACAGGGAAAGTCGTTACAGTTGAAGAACACTCCATCATCGGCGGGCTCGGAAGCGCAGTATGCGATGTGCTTTCTGCAAAGGCTCCGACACAGGTAATGAAGATCGGAATCAATGACACTTACGGAGAATCAGGACCGGCAGTAGAATTGGTTAAAAAGTATGGATTAGATGCAGATTCAATCTATGAGAAAGTAAAAAGTTTCTTGTAGTTCAAAGGGGTCAGACCCTTTTGCGGTCCGTATTCAGAATATACTGACAATTTAGAAAGACAGTATCTCAACTACTAAGCTGGGATACTGTCTTTTTGGTTAATGTACTATCGCTGGCTTGTTTCCAAAGTTCCACAGTACTTATCGGTTAATGTGGCAATCCAGCCCTCTTTTGTGCGAGGGAAGTGGAAAAGTGTGACCGGCCACATGTGCTTCCTTATGATATCTTCTTCAACCCGGTTCAGTTTGAAGAACTTTCTGGCATTCTTATAAGCGCAGGCCGGATGCGTCATTCCGTGGAAATGGTCCCCGGTTCTGGCGGTATGTGTGTGCCAGTCATATAGGAACAAATCATGGAGCATACCGCCGCGGGCGGCGGAGTCTGCATCCAGATGAAAAAAGCGGCACCATACATAGTTATAGTAAGCAACATGCAGACAATGCTGGTAGCAATTCGTGCGCCCGTGATGCGGATATAGTTTCATACGGAGCACAACAGGGTGTTCTGCGATATCCCTGATACATTCGTAAAAATCTTCTCCCCAGTCTCTGCGGAGGTCCTCCCTTTTTTCGGATGCTTCCTGCCGCAGGTTTATGAGTAATTTATTTTTAAACAACATAAATGTCACCTCTGATTTTTTATATTAACAGTAACATTATCATAACACCAGGGGTAACTGGTTTCAATTTTTCTATAGCAAAATTAAGAAAAATATGATATTCTCTTAATATCTATTACTGCATTTCTTTAGATTCGTGAACTTTCACAGTTCAATTTTTGCAGTATATGAACCTGGTGAAGCAAAATGCCTGCCAGGATATCCGTTCCGTTTCGGGACCATGATTCACAAAAACAAATTAAAACAAGCAAAATCACACTGTCTAAATTTATGCAGCATTTAAATTCGACATATGCAGAACTGTATAATGCCAAATACGACAGGACTGGACACGTGTTTCAGGGCCGTTACTATAGTGACTGCGTGGATACAGAGGAATATTACTGGTGCTGCCTGAGATATATCCATAACAATCCGGTCAAAATCGGTCTTGTAAGAGAGTCTTTTGACTACGAATTCAGCAGTGCACAGGAATATTTTGCAGGGACTTCAGAATTAATAGGAGAGACTTCATATGAGAGAATAGGGACACGCTTTCAGACTTCAGAAGAGTTCTGGCATTTTCACCGACTGTTCGAGCAGAAGTCATTTCTCGACACCGTTGAAGATGAATGCATTCACAACTATGAACGTGTTAAGATTCTTGTAGAAAAATACATGTTTGATCACCGGATTGAAGAGGTTCAGACAATATTAACAATTGGGCAGTTAAAAGAGGACTTTTTAAGGACCTGCAAACGGGAAACGGGGATTTCTGAGAGAAAAATTGAGAATATTCTGAAAATGGACTGCAAAAGGGTCTGACCCCTATGCGGTATTTTTGTCGAACTCACCTGACATCAACCGATAAATTCAGCCTTTTCGTTATGCTATGCTTTAGAAAAATTTTATTCAGAGGTGAGTGTTATGGAGAGACAAATTCCTAAAAATGTGCGTCAGATCGGGAATGTTAGTGACAGCCCGAAGATTTATGTAGAAGATTATGTAGATACATTTTTCGCCCAGTTGTGCGAAAAAGCGGGGGAGAACCCAATAGGAGCATTTCTTATAGGAGATATGCAGAAATCGGATGAGGAGGAGTATGTATACATATATGGAGCGATCCAGATGCACGAGTTGAAAGTGTCGGGCAATGATTACGAGATTGATGATGATACATGGAAGAAAGCGTACGAGGATTGCAAGCAGTACTTCGAGGATGGGGAGATGCTGGGATGGTTTGTTGCCCATTCGGGGGTACCTTTATCGCCGGAGCACAATATGGTGAAGCTGCATAAAAAATCGTTCCCGAAAAAAAATACGGTCCTGATCATGAAGGATCCCGTGGAGAAGGACGAGGTATACTACGTCCAGAAGTTTAATGACCTGATGGAGATAGGCGGGCACTATACATATTATGAGAAGAACCCTTGCATGCAGAACTATATGATCTCGACTAGAAAGAAGAATGGGGTGAGTCCCTCGGAAACTGTGGAAGATCGTGCTGCAAAGGACTTTCGCAGTCTGGTTAGAACCCGCGAGGAACAACAGCAGCATAAAAGGACAAACCGTCTGATGTATGCAGTCAGTGCGTGTCTTGTACTGATTGTGATCATTATGGGGGTTACGACCCTGAACAACTTTGATAAAATGAAATCCGTACAGACGGCCCTGAACAAGATAACGAACAACTCACCGGCCGATACACAGTCGGTAGAGGCGAAGGAGACAAATGGATCTGTAACTGCCGTTACGGGGGAAGCCGCCGGTAAGCAGATAGGAGAGGGTGACAGTGGACAGGCCGCCGAAGAGGAGGACAAGAACGTCCCGGATGGTTCAGCCGGTGATGCCGGCGCGCAGGATGTGGACAAGCCGGATGCCGCCGATAATAAGAATGCCGATGCCGGAAATGCAGACTCCCAGGACGCAGATTCCGGCAAAGAGGATTCGAAAGAGGCGGGGGCAAATGGAAGCGACGGTGTCTATATCGTCGAGCAGGGTGACACACTGGCTATTATAAGCAAGAAGATGTATGGCGATATCAGCCATGTGGATGCAATATGCAAAATGAACGGGCTGACCAACGGCAACCTGATCTATGTGGGACAGAAGCTGGTCCTGCCATAATCCTTAACATATCCTTAAATTCCTCATGAGTCTTTCGCGAGTTTAGTATTTATGATATACTATTTACACTTAGCGAGGTTTTATCGAGCTTAGTGTAAATGCATACCTAAATACTTAACGAGTTTAGTATTTATGGTATAATCCTTGGATAAGACGAATTGACGGCAATAAGGGGAACAAGATGAAGCAAAAGAAAAATCCAAATATAAAGCTCGCCGAGCCTGCGAATTTGGAGAAGCTAAAAAAAGCAGCCAGAAAGCGAAAGCGGGCCAGGGCTAAAAAGTGGGGCATCACGATTATTCTGGCAATTATGATAATAGGCGGTACATATCTGCTCGTAAAAAACCAGTCTTACACGAAAGTCCGTGAGGCGGCGAATTATGAGGATGAGACATCCGATACGAACAGATATGCCCAGTTTGCAGACGGAATCGTCCGTTATAGTCGGGACGGAGTGGTATTCCTTAACAAAAAGAACGAAGAACAGTGGATTCAGCCGTGTCAGATGCAGAATCCTGCCATTGATGTAAATGAAAACACATTCGCCGTCGCGGACAGCGGCGGGAATTCAATCCTCGTATTCACAGAGGAAGGTCTAAAAGGTGAGATAGAGACGACTCTTCCGATAGAAAAGATGTCAGTATCGGATCAGGGAATTGTAAGTGTTATTTTGAAAAATGAAAGCTCACCGATGATTGTATCTTACGATGCCACGGGAAATATCCTGGTGGAACATCAGGTTACTGTTAACAGCACAGGTTATCCCTTAGCGCTGGACATGTCACGGGATGGCACGACGCTGGCAGTATCCTACTTGTTCACGAAAGACGGTGCACTCAAGTCCAGAGTTGCATTCTATAATTTTGGGGAGGCAGGAAAAGCTAAGACGGACAATCAGGTAAGTATGGAAGAATATGACGGGAAGATTATCCCGGAGGTGTACTTTATGGATGACGCCACATCCGTAGCAGTCAGCGACAGCTCCTTCATCGTATATGAAGGCAAAGATGCGCCTCAGAAGAAAAAGGAAGTAAAACTGAATCAGGAAATTAAAAGTGTGTTCCACACGGATAAATATATCGGCTTCGTCCTCCTCAATAAAGGAAAATCAGGATACGAGGCCCGGCTTTACAACAAGTCCGGCAAACAGATCATGAACAAGGCGTTTACCGGAGAATACAGCAATATAAAAATGGTAAAAGATGAGATTATCATGTTTGCCGGTTCCAAATGCTGCATCATTACGAAAAATGGTGTCCTGAGATTCAAAGGGGACCTGAAGGCAGAAGCGCTGGAAGTCATTCCTTCCAGAGGGGTGAACAGATACCTGGTGATAAGCGCCAATGAACTGAGAATAGTTTATTTGACGAAATAGGAGAAAATATGAATAACTGGTTATTAATAATTGTCGGAGTGATATTTCTGATCTGCATAGTAGTTGGATTCGTGAGGGGCTTTTTCCGGATAGGGCTCTCTCTCCTTTCTACTGTGCTTACGATTGTGCTTATGATTGTGCTGAACCCCTATGTGGCACAGGCACTGACAAAGTATACGCCGATCGACGATATGATAGAGACTAAATGTATAGAAGCCTTTATGCCGGAGATTTCCACTCAGGAGCTGGCAAAGGTTGATTTAAGCGGGACACCGCTGGCAGGCTTAAGCGATGATCAGCTGGCCGGTTTGAATGACCTGGACTGGGACCGTCTGGGGATCACGGCGCAGGATGTCCTGAAAGTCATAGGGGAGATTCCGAAGGACATCCAGATTAAGATGATTGAAGAATCCACGCTCCCCACTTTTATGAAGAATACAATTCTGGAAAATAATAATTCAGCCATTTATAATGAACTGAGCGTGGCCAGTTTCCCGGAATATGTAGCATCCTATATCTCCAGAATGGTAATCAAAATCATATCATTTCTGGTTACATTTCTGCTTGCCGTCATCATCGTAAAAGCGTTGATGGCCGCGGTGGATATCATCGGGGAACTCCCGGTTGTAGGACTCCTGAACCGTTTTGCGGGGGCACTGCTGGGCGTTTTTATAGCGCTCTTAATTGTATGGATTGGGTTCCTGATCCTGACACTCGTCTATACCAGCACTGTCGGAAAGCAGTGTTTTGATATGATCGAGAGCAGCCAGATCCTGACATTTTTGTATGATAAAAATATATTGCTTCAGAAACTGCTGAAGTTTTAAATAGATGGAATAAAATAATAAAAACAGCATATAATAGAAAAAGGCTCCCTGAGGGAGCTTCATAATCCTCGATAGCTCAGTGGTAGAGCATTCGGCTGTTAACCGAAGGGTCGTTGGTTCAAACCCAACTCGGGGAGTGTCTAAAAACTTGCAGACTTATAGTTTGCAGGTTTTTTTGTCTATAAATGAATACAATTGTTAAGCCCTGCCATCTTCTTTTAAGTAGAAAGAACCAAACGTATATGATAAAATAAAAAAAGATTTATGTAAAGGGCGATGGCAGATGATAAAAAAGTGGAAATTTGATGGGATAGAAGTGGAGCTGATCCAGAACAGAAGAGGAAAAAAGGCATCCGTTCCGGAGCTTATAATTTTATATGTTCTGGAAGGGGAAGCAAGGGTATCTGTTGCGGATAAAGCGTATACCTTTGGAAAGGACGGGATCGTACTTGTGAATGCGGGGACTGTGCACCAGTTTGACTGCGGTGATAATACCATTGCGTTTACAATAAAAATATCCTATCTTGTCCTGGCGGATGTTATGCAGAATGAATGTTTCACTTTTATCTGCAATACTTCCGCCGATACAGCGAGGCCGTATCCGAAACTGCGGGAAATACTGAATAAGATTGTATATCATGCACTTGAAAACCAGCACCGCACGGACTGTATGATATATAGCCTGAAATATGAACTTTTAGACTGCCTGATAGAAAAATTCCTCGTTCAGTATCAGGTTGGGAGGCAGGAATCTATTAAGGACCCGAGTGAGCGTCTGCAAATAGTGATTAACTATATTAATATGAACTACCAGCACCAGCTGAGCCTGAATACCCTTGCAGAAAAGTTATATTTATCCCCATCTTCCTTATCCCGGTTTTTTAAGAAAGAGACAGGGGTATATTTTGCAGAATATGTTTCTAGTGTCCGGCTGCATTATGCACTCAATGATCTGCTGTATTCGGATGAACCGCTGACAAAGATTGCAGTCGACAACGGGTTTTCGAATCCATCTGTATTCAGCAAGGTTTTTCAGGAAAATTTCGGGATGCCGCCCTCACAGTACAGAAAGAAAAATAAGCCCCATGCTGTCTCAGAAACAAAGGATAGCGCATTATTGGAAGAAAAAGTAAAACGCAAGCTGGAAAAACTGGTGAATACGGAACAGTCAAATCAAGGCACCAACGGTATTACGATAGAAAATGATATTCAGAATGCAAAGGCCAGCCGGCCATTCTGGAATACAGTTATTAATATCGGTTCTGCTTATAACCTGACACTGGCTAACCTGCAGTACCATACACTGTATTTGGTAGAGAATCTTCATTTTAAATATGTACGCATATGGAATCTGTTTTCCACCAGATTAAAGATACGGCAGGATTCGAGAAGAGGTAATTACAATTTTGACAGTATTGACACAATTCTGGAATTTCTGGTGTCCCACGGTATGAAACCATACCTTGATTTCGGCAGCAGGCCGGAATGTGCGGTGAAAAACGGGAAAGAGATGCTGTTCTATGAAGAAGAGGCGATGGAGTATCAGACAAAGGCGGAATGGGAAAACATCGTCAGAAGCTTTATGTGGCATATTGCAAAAAGGTTTGGCCTTGACGAAATCAGCAGCTGGCTTTATGAATATACGTTTGATGTGGAGCATCAGAAAAGTGGTTATGACGCGGCAGAATTTTTCGAGTATTATAAAAGCTGGTATTTTCAAGTTAAGGAAGCTGCGCCGGGGGCCCGGATCGGCGGACCAAGTATCATTATAGATAAGAAGGAAGAGATATTCAGGACCTACCTGAATCAATGCCGTCAGGAGAATTGTGTTCCAGATTTTGTAACAATGATTTTGTTCCCGTACCAGTCACTCAGCGATGAACAGGACGTCAATTACGCCCAGAGGATTACTGATTTTGATTTCCTTTCTGAACAGATCTACATTGTGAAAAATATCATGCAGGAATGCAAGGTTACAGACAGGAAGCTGTGTATTACAGAGTGGAGTAATGCCCTTTCCAATCGGAATTATTTGAACGACAGCTGTTTCAGGGCTGCGTTTATTATGAAAATGACAGCCGCCATGTGGGGGAGGGTGGATACGGCCTGTTTCTGGATGGGGTCAGACTGGATCAGTACTTATTATGATTCTGTAAATATAATACAGGGAGGGGTGGGGCTTCTTACAAAAGACGGGGTAAGAAAACCAGCCTATTATGCAATCGACTTCCTCAACCAGCTGGGACCTTTATTTGTCTCATCGGGGCCCAATTATATTGTGACGGCAAATGAACATGGCGACTATTATATTGTGTGCTTTAACTTTAAGTGGTACAGCGCCAATTATTATATGAAAGATGAGGATGATCTGGATATTAGGAATTTAGACGCCATTTTTGAAGATAATAAGATATTAGAGGTCTCCTTCAGACTTAAAAACGTGGCATCAGACCAGAAATATATTGTAAAAAAACATCTGCTGAATAATCAGTATGGGTGCATTCTTACAGAATGGCTCCGTTTTAATTGCGAGGCAGAGCTTTCAGGGAGTGACTTGAAGTACCTGAGAAATATATGTACACCCCATCTTAGCATGGAAAGGGTATATTCCGGACAAGGAGAGCTTGAATTTGTTTCTGAACTGCAGCCCCATGAAATTGCCTTGTTCCATATTTATAAGGATTACTAGAAAAACAAGAAAAGAGAAATCGGTGCAATAATCATACTACGATTGTTGCACTGGTTTCTTTTTTTATTGCAGGCTGCAAATATAGACAAGTATATTGGAACAGCATAAAAGCGAATTATGTTTTCTCAGGATATACTTATTTTACAAAATGAATTCGGGAAGACGTCTTACAATTCTAATGTGACTACTAATAGTGAATGGAGAAAATATTATGGAAAATCAAAAGAGGGCTTCAAAAGCAGCAGTCATATGCTACGGTTTTGGAGATCTGGCATCACAGTTCGTATGGACTTTTGTTGGTTCTTATTTAACATTGTTTTACACAGATGTTGTCGGCCTTGCTCCGGCCATTGTGTCAGTAATTATGATGGGCGCCCGTATATGGGATGCTGTTAATGATCCAATGATGGGGGCAATTGCAGAACGGACACGCTCCAGATTCGGGAGGTTCCGCCCGTACATAGCATTTGGATGTCCGTTTCTGGCATTGTTCGGTGTCCTGACATTTACAAATCCGTTCGGCGGTTCCAGTGTGGCAGGGATTATATGGGCAGCGGCAACATATATCATAGCGGGAATGCTGTATACACTGACCAATATTCCTTATGCGGCACTGGCAGGTGTTATGACAGAAGATGCGGCACAGAGAAATACAATTAATACATCCAGAAACATCGGTATGAATCTTGGAATGATTATCGTAAATGCCTGTTCCGCAGGTCTTGCACTGAAATTCTCAGGTTCAGGGGCAGAAGTTGCAAACGGACATGGATATATGATGGTAGCCGTTATCTATGGAATCATAGCCATCCCACTATTTTTAATCGTGTTCTTCACTGCAAAAGAAAATGTGCAGCCGATTGGGGAAATACAAAAATTTTCCTTTAAAACAACGATCAATAATCTGGTCAAAAATAAATACCTGATGATTGTCATGTTGATCATGACACTTCAGATGACGGCATTCATGGGACGTATTGCAGTGTGTGCGTTTTATGTGATCTACTGCCTTGGCTCCTTCACAATGATTGCCCTTATCATGACGATTCCTTCTATTGGCGCTGTAATCGGTTCCTTCTTTGTCCCGGTGGCGGCGAAAAAATTTGGAAAAAGAAACGTCCTGATGGGATCTATGCTGATTCAGGCTGTCGGACTTTTAGTCATTTATTTTGCACCGTTTGATAATATGACAATGGTTCTGGCAGGGTGCTGGATATTTGGCCTGTTTAATGTCGGTTTCCCAATGACGTTATCGATGGTGTCAGACTCTGTAGATTATATGGAGTTAAAGACCGGGGTGCGGACAGACGGGACAGCATATGCAACATATGGGCTGGCGACAAAGATCGGGAATGCACTTGGCGGTTCGATCGGAGTGCTTCTTCTTGCGGCTTTCGGTTATGTGGCAAACGCAGAGCAGACTGTATCAGCATTGAAGGGAATTAATACAGTGGTAAACCTGATCCCGGCAATTCTTTTCATAGTGGCTGCAGCCGCATGTTTTTTATGGAACATGAGTGACAAAGATGCAGATGATATCCGTCAGAAATTAAAAGAAAAAAATCAAAATCAATAAATTAAAACAAATAAATAATCAGGAGGATATGAAGATGAAGAACGGAAAATTACAGGTGGCAGTCGCAGGGTGCGGAGGAATCGCAAATCAAAAACATTTCCCGGCGCTTACATCACAGAGTGATAAGTGCGAAATCGTAGCTTTTTGTGACATTATTGAAGAACGTGCAAAGGCAGGTGCTGAGAAATTCGGCACGTCTGATGCAAAAGTCTATACAGACTATAACGAAATGCTGAAAGATGAAGAGATTGATGTGGTGCATGTATGCACACCAAATAACTCACACTGCCCGGTTACAGTAGCAGCTTTTAACGCTGGGAAACATGTACTTTGCGAGAAGCCGATGGCTGCAACAACAGAAGATGCACAGAAAATGATGGATGCATGGGAGAAATCCGGAAAGAAATTTACAATTGGATATCAGAACCGTTTCCGTACAGACGCACGGGCACTTAAGAGGGCCTGTGAAGAAGGGAAACTTGGAGAAATCTATTTTGCAAAAGCACATGCAGTCAGAAGGAGAGCCGTACCTACATGGGGTGTGTTCCCGGACAAGTCAAAGCAGGGCGGCGGTCCGCTGATCGATATTGGAACGCATGCACTGGATATCACATTATGGTGCATGGATAATTATGAGCCCGCATCCATTACAGGATCTGTTTTTGAAAAACTGGGCCATCTTCCGGAAGCAACAGAAGGCAATATGTTCGGACCGTGGGACCCAAAGACTTATGAGGTAGAAGATTCAGCGTTCGGTTATATCAAGATGAAAAACGGTGCGGCGATCTTCCTTGAGTCTGCATGGGCATTGAATGTAAAGGATTCAAGAGAAGCAGCTGCCACTCTTTGCGGAACGAAGGCGGGAGCAGAGATGATCGGAGGAATGAGCCAGGAAGGATATGATCTTGTATTCAATGAGACAACTGGTGGAATTTTAACAGAAGAACATATTTCAGATGCAGGTGCCATTGCATTTTTTGAAGGAAATGGCGGCGGTTCCCCGGAAGTGCTGGAATGTAAACAGTGGCTGGAGGCAATTATCGAAGATAAGGAACCGCTTGTAAAACCGCAGCAGGCATTTGTTGTTACCCAGATTCTGGACACGATCTATAAAGCGGCAGAGTCGGGTCAGGAAATCAAATTGGATTAAAGATTGAGGTTTCAACGGGAGGAAGAAATGGAAGATATCAGAATCGCAGTGATTGGTCACGGTTTTATGGGACATGAGCATGAGACAATGCTCAGCCAGATGGAAGGCATTCGTTTGATCGGGTTTTCTGACAGGGATCCGAAACAATTGGATGATGTTAAGGAAGGGTTAAAAAGATACGAAAGCAACGAGGCGCTTTTGGCAGACCCGGAAGTGGACGTTGTACTGATTGCGGCAAATAACAACCAACATCATGATCTGGTTATACAGGCTGCAAGGGCAGGAAAAGATATCATATGTGAGAAGCCGGTGGCGATGTCTCTGGAGGAGCTGGATGACATGGTCCGTGTGACAAATGAGTGCGGAGTGAAATTTACGGTCCACCATCAGAGGCGTCTGGATCAGGACTTCAGAATCATGAAAGAAATCTTTGACCAAAAGGCTCTCGGGGACGTTTATATGATGAAAAACAGTCTCTATGGATTCAATGGAAATATGCATGACTGGCATGTTTACATAAGCGAAGGCGGAGGCATGCTTTATGACTGGGGAGTACATTTGATCGACCAGATACTCTTCATGATGCCGGAGGCAAAAATCACATCCATCTATGCGGATGTGAGAAATGTCATTAATTTTGAAGTGGATGATTATTTTAAAATCCTGCTCAGGTTTGATAATCAAGTGATGGCGGAAGTTGAACTGGGAACCTATCTGTTAGCTGACAAACCGCAGGATAAGTGGTTCGAACGGCACTGGATTATGGGCGGAAACAAGGGAACTGCCTATGTGGACGGATTTGAACCGGAAGGGAGGATTGTCAGGACAACAGAGCTTCTTACGAACGTAAGCGGCTCCAGGACAATGACGGCTGCAGGTCCTACACGTTCCTTCGGACCGCCTGCACCGGGAAAAATCGTAACAGAAGACGTGCCGAAGGTGAATACCTGCCACAGAGATTATTTTGAAAATTATAAAAAAGCATATTATGGGGAAGAGGATTTCCTTGTGAAAATCCCTGAGACACGGAGAGTTCTGGCAGTTATGGATGCAGTCAGAAAATCCGCAAAAACTGGGAAGTCCGTAGATTTTGAATAGAGAAAAGAGGAGATAATATGGCAATTAAAACATGCGTAAGCCTGTACAGCCTTCAGGATGAATATATGAATAAGAGGATGACTCTGGAAGATATCATGAAGTATCTGGCAGAGCATAAAGTTGAGGGTCTGGAACTACTTCCGGACCAGATGATCCACAACACACCACATCCGTCTGAGGAATCTCTGAAACACTGGGATTACCTGATGGAAACCTATAAAATAAAACCAGTCTGTTCAGATGTGTTTTTAAATACAAATTTGTACAACAACCGGACGTTAACAAAAAGGGAGTGTATAGACATTCTTATTGATGAAATAAAACTTGCACACCGCATGGGATTTCATTTGATCCGTTTAGTATCTATGGTGCCCGCATTTGTAATCGAGCCGCTGCTTCCGTATGCAGAGAAATATGATGTTGCATTTGCCCTTGAGATACATGCAGGCATGAGCTTCGGAATTCCGGAGACAAGAGGCTTTATTGAGGAAATGATCCGAGTGGATTCCCCGTACTGCGGGCTCGTTGTAGATGCCGGCATCTTCTGCCACAGGATTCCAAGAGTTTATAACGACTATAATGTAAAGGTACTGGGAACGAATCCAAAGGTTGTAGAATATTTTAACGGCCTGTTTGACAAGGGACTGGACGGTACCCATGCATTTGATGAACAGCATAATATGAAGCCGGAGCTTGCGGCAATTGCCACAGAAAAGGATATGCCATATATTATGCTGGCTGACGGTTACGAGAATACGCCGTATGAAACACTGGACAAATACATGAAATATATCAGGCATTTCCACTTTAAGCTGTGGGAGATGGCTGATGGTGAGGAATACTCTGTTGATTATAAGGGGCTGCTTCAGTATCTTCATGACCATGATTATGAAGGGTATGTGTCAACTGAATATGAAGGAAACCGCTGGATTCTCCCAGGGCATCCTATGGTTGAAAAAGAACAGGTTGCCGCACATCAGGAAATGCTTCGCAGATATATTCAGGAAATGGAAGGATAGGGGGGATAAACGATGTTTGATAATAATGTATTTATAAAAGGAACATGCAAAAATATCACGGCTGACAATCAGATTACCGGGTTCGAACTGCAGACCCATATTACATATTACCGTGCCATTCCTTTATCTATGGTGAACGATGTAAAAGTGAAGCTGGACGGGACAGAGATTCTGCGGGAACAAATCCGCTGCAGCGTTGATCAGGAAGACTGGTTTACTTTAGATGAAATGCAGACAGTAACATCATACAAATGGGAGTACGGCGAACCACTTTATATACGGGTTCTGAAGGAAAACGGCCTGTCGAAGGGAACCCACAAGGTGGAACTGACAGTATCTACGAGAACCGCATATATTCCGGTGCCGATTGTTGGCACGATGGAACGTGAAGTAGAGATTGCGTAGGTGGACAAAAGATGAAGAAAAAGGTATTAGGAATTTCCTTCGGAAGAAAGATGGGCAACACAGACGTTATGATAAAAGCAGCACTGATGGAGTGTGAAAAGGCGGGATATGAGGTGCTGTTTATCCGCGCGGACGACCTTGATATCAAAGTGTGTACTGGATGTATCTCCTGTGTTGTGGGAATGACAACGGGACGCGGGAAAGGCGGCTGTCCTCTGAAAGACGATATGTATATCATTGATGAGGCACTTATGGAAAGCGATGCAGTGATTGTAGGAAGCCCGACTTATGTATTATCACCTACGGGAAGATTTAAAACAGTCTGCGACAGGATCGGACCATCCCATGACATCACCTTCAGAAAAGCAACATTTGATGAGGGCATAAAAGCAGGAAAGCCCGTGGATCAGCTCCCGGATGAAAGAAGCTTTAAAAAGCGTGTCGGGGCCTTGCTTTCCGTGGGAGGAGCCATGACAGAAAACTGGCTTTCTTTTATGCTGCCTACTATGTATGAATTTACTATGTCTATGGGGATCGATGTGATAGACATGCATCAGTATTTTGGGGCTATGGCTTATGAACACGTACTTGGAAATGATTCCGAGATGGAACGTGCCAGAAGCATCGGATACAATATTGCAGCCGCTCTGGATGCAGAGACCGAGGAGGAACGTATCAAATGGCGCGGAGAAGAGGAAGGAATCTGCCCGGTCTGCCACTGCAGCATGCTGACAGTATCGAAAGACCATACCTCTATAGAGTGCCCGGTCTGCGGCATATATGGGGACCTGTCAATAGAAAACGGAAAAATCTGTGCTACATTCAGTGAGGAAGAACAGAAACGATCAAGATTAAGATGGGACGGTAAGCTGGAACATTCTACGGAGATTAAGACAAAAGCAGTCGGCCCCGGACAAATACCAAATCTGAAGGAACTAAAAGAACAATATCAGAATTATTTAAAGTAAAATAGGAGGTCACAGCATGAAATTGGGATTTATCACAGCAATATGTGAGGGAATGCGTTTTGAAGAGGTTGTTGACTTTGCGGCAGAGAACCATCTGGAATGTCTGGAAGTTGCATGCTGGCCGCAAGGGGGCGCATCAAGGCGTTATGCAGGGGTCAGCCATATCGATGTGGCCGGTCTGAATCAGGAAAAGGCGAAATACATCAATGAGTATTGTAAAGAAAGGGGCGTTGAAATCTCTTCTCTTGCATACTATCCGAATACACTGGAGCCAGATCAGGAGAAGAGGGAGGCTTATATAGCACACCTCTATAAGCTGATAGACGCATCTGCAATGCTGGATGTGAATATGGTTACTACTTTTATAGGGAGGGACCCACAAAAGACAGTCACGGAAAATCTGGAAATTGTGAAGGCGGTATGGCCCCCGATTGTGAAATACGCAGAGGAGAAAGGCGTTAAGATCGCTATTGAAAACTGCCCGATGCTATTCACCGAAGATGAATGGCCGGGGGGACAAAACCTGATGACCTCACCGGCAAACTGGAGGAAGGTTTTTGAGATTCTTGACAGTCCGAATCTGGGCATAAATTATGACCCGTCTCATTTTGTATGGCAGAGAATTGACTATATTAAGCCATTGTATGAGTTTAAAGACAAGATCTTCCACGTACACTACAAAGATATCAAGGTATATGAAGACAGGTTCGCCGATGTAGGAATCATGGCGGCGCCGCTGGAATACATGTCACCCAAACTTCCGGGACTCGGGGATGTGGACTGGGGCAGATATGTATCCGCCCTTACCGACATCGGATACAATGGATATACTTGTATCGAAGTAGAAGATAAGGCATTTGAAGGAAGTATCGAGGAGGCAAAGAAGGCAGTTGTACTGAGTGCAAAATACTTGAGAAACTATGTGATTTAATCTGAAGTGGAAAATCCGATGCTGTATGATCAGACTACAGCATCGGATTTTTTGTCTTCTAAATAGCGTTTTAGATTCATGTATCGTTCTTTGCTGACCGGCAATTCCTCCCCATTTTTTAGGACTGCTTTGTAACGGCGGATGGAAGCAATATACATGCTGTTGACAAGATAGCTTTTATGGATTCGGCAGAACGTATCCGGCATTTCGGGCTCATGGTCCGCTAACAATCCTATGATCTGAAAACTGCCAGTAATCGTATGGACAATGGTCCATTGGAGTGCGGACTTCATATATAGGATTTCGGAGGGGAGAAGATAGCGGTGATTTTTATCCTTGTCGCGGAAGGATAACTTTTTCTCGTTGGCTTTTACTGTATCCATGCGCTTCATATACTCAAAGTAGTCCGTGTCTGCTGTCAGTGGTTCTGGTGGAGGCAACAGCTGATTGAGTGGAATGTCTTGGGCATGGGAACCATGAACATGAGCCAGCTTTATTTCACCATCAATTCTACGCCATACATAAGTGCCGCGTACATGTGCGTGGATGACTGAGCCATCCCTGAGCATCGTCGTCGCTTTGTAACGTCCATACACTATCCACACATTCCGTTCATGGAAAAGCAGGTGATACTCCTCATCTGAGAGCGTGACAGGTGACTCATTAAATTCCTTTTTGGTAATCAGATTAAATTCTTCAAGACTTTGACACCATTGAAAATCATTTGAACCAATCCACATGAAATTGTCTGTCATGGGTGAGATGGTTATGTCTGGATTGCGCTGGTAAAAACTGCGGACATTCTCCAGTGTCATCTGAATGATTTCAGATTCTGTGATGATAGGCTTCCCCATATGTTCTCCTCCCCTGTCATGTGATTAATCAAGTATAGCAGTAAGAATGAAAAACTGCAATATAAATAGAACAAATAACACACATAAAATTACCGTTAATTTTGATTTATTGCATGATAATTATAACGTTTGACATGAAAAATAGCGTATGATAAACTACTCTAAACATATGATTCTTTAAAAAAAGAGGTTATTGTCACACTGGTGAAAGCACGGTGTAGGAAGATAAAAAATAGAAAAATCGGCAAAAGAGAGGAGCAGAGATGCTATGGGAATGAAACGAGGAGTGGCAGGGAAGGTGCTGTCCGGGCTTATAGCGGCGGTGGTTATGCTGACCGGACTGCCTTGGACACAGCAGACGGTGCAGGCCGCCGGGGAAACGGAAATCAGCGGTCTTGATTGGGAACATGAGCTGGATAGCGGCACATACCGCCTGAAGTATGAATCATCTATGTTTGACTATGGAGATATCCGCCTTAACCTTCATTATAAAAAAATTACTATCAAAGAAGGCGCTTCGGTAACGCTTCATGTGAGCAACAATATCGGCGGAGACGATGCGCAGGAGGGGAAAGATTCCCAGCCCGGCATTCAGGTCCAAAAGGGTGCGATCCTGAATCTATACATAGAGGGCAACGTGACAATATGGGGCGGCAACGGCTGGTGTTTCCGTCCAGGAAGTGCCGGTATCGAGGTGCAGCAGGGCGCTGCGCTGAATATTTACGGTGGTGGAACTCTGAATGCCATCGGCGGAAATGCCGGAGATGGCGGTACCAACGTGACGTACAAGCCGGAACTGAAAGGCTCCTCCGATAACGACCAGAAAAACGGAGGCGCGGGCGGCGGAGGCGCCGGAGCCGGAATCGGCGGTTCAGGTGGTTTGGGCGGCAAGGCCATGAGCTACTATACATGGGCGCATTATTTTGAAGGGGCGAAAAAGTACCACGAGTTAGATCTGGAGTATAGCGCCATTACTCGGTATCTGAACAACCATTATTCCTCGGATATTCAAGATGCTATTGATGGGAACGCAGGGGGAAACTGTGGAACAGTCAATATCGATTCTTCTGGTGTGACAGTGCGGACCACCGGAGGACAGGGCGGCACCGCCGGCAATATCGACACCACGGCGAGCGAATATAAAAAAGGCGATGCCAGCAGTGGCACAGGCGTCAGTTTTGGCTTGTTTTATGTGCTTGAGGGTGATCTTTACGGCGGCACCGGACAGCGCGGTACAGGCGGAGGTGGTTATCCGGCGGCCGGAATCGGCGGAGGAGGAGGCGGAGCCGGGGCTGGCGGTTACGGCGGCTATGGCGGCTATTACGCGCATACGAAACGGCCGGAGACAATTGGTGATTATGCCTTCGGAGGAGGCGGAGGAGGCGGAGGCGGTCAAGGCTACGTCAACGGCCGTCCCGGGATTGGCGGAGTGGGTGAAAGCTTTTTAAGAGACGACCGGCCGGGAAAGGCCGGCTCCGGCACCAGCGGCGGTGAAGGTGCAGACGGAACGAAGCATGATAAGCACGGCAGATACGACGGCATGGACGGGCACGATGGCGGAAAAGGAGGGGCAGCCGGAAACGGCGGCAAGGTCACCCTGACAAACGGACACTTGCAGGCGGACGGTGTATCCACTGATATCGGCGAGGGTAACGGCGCTGCCTCAGGAAGCAGCGGAACACTGACCATAGACGAAGCCGGTTTTTTGTCTGCAGGCAATATCAGGTGCGCTGTATCCAACCCTGAGGGACAGAAGGTTTATAGCTCGCAGCTCCCTCTGACAGGCGTAAGCAAGGTGAGCATTGCGGGTATGGACGTTTTCATAGGGGAAGGGTGGCTTAGTTATTGGCCAATGGATACATCCTACACAGTGCAGTACACGGACTCCAATGATTTCAGTTATGAATGCAAGGCTTCCTATAAATCCGCATTGAACCGTATTGCACTGACCGAGGCGAAGCGAATCAATCCCTGCACTCTGACCCTGCAGTATTCCACCTTGGCCACTGGCTATACGGTTAAGAATGAAAAAGGGGAGACGCTTACGGATCTCTATGAGAATGTCCCCGGTTTTCAGATAAAAAGAGGTACGAAGATTCAAGTAGAGCTTACCTATGCGGATACGGGCTACAGCACCTCAGGCTGGCGCGACGGAACAGAGGGCGCGGTCTGGTCGGGAACGATGGATGGGGACAAGAGCCTCACGGCCTATACCAAGTCAGACACAGCTTTAGCCAGTTATACAGTATCTCTGGATCAGGCGGATTTCCAGAAGGCAGAGTTTACATTTACCATCGATTACGACAGCATCACGGAAGATTCCCGATCCTTGATGCTGACCCCTGTTACAAGTGACGAGGGCATGATCACGCTATATAACGATGCGGATAAGAACTACACCATGAATATCAAGATTCCTGTGACGGAAGTGAATGTGCGTACAGATACAGATAATCGGGAATCGGATAAAACAAAGGGAAGTTACACAAAGGTAATAACCGGCGAAGTGCAGAATCCACAGTCCGTCCGGGCGGGCAGCTACAGCGGAGCAGTCAGCTTTTACGCCAGCTATGGTACGGCAACGCAGGTACTGGATCTCTCTGCCGGGAGCATCACCGTCAGCGGCGACGGCTATACCCAGGGAGACACCACGGAGACATTTCATGGAAATTACCGTATCACACAGAGTGGGAACCAGACAGCCAATACCCTGGCTATCGGTGGCAGCAGCAGTTCCTCGCCGCGGGATTTTTCCATTAAGCTAGAAGGACTGAACACTAGCGGTGACGTGCAGGTGGAAGGTACAGAGAATATTGCCCTCACTGTGGATGGTAGTAAGCTGGGAGCCATGCATTTTGAAAAGGCGGAGAATACGGCGCTCACTGTGACCGGAGAAACGATCCTGATGCGGACCAAGGCAGAGGGAATGCTAAAGAAAGGCGACGATGTGAAAGGACCCAATTTGTATCCGTATAGTTATTGGGTCAAGATGGGGGCAATTACCACAGAAAGTGTTTCTGGCTTCTACATCTGGACGGATGCAAATACTGGAGAGGAGAAATACTGTTATGAAAATAGTCATATGCATGTGAAGCTGGCTTCCATTGAGGTGGGCGTAGAAAATTACTTGGGAGCTTCCTATGATGTTGAGGGAGGAGTATTTACGGCAAGCCATTCTCAGATTATTTTGAATCTTCCGGAAAGCGCAGACAGCCTGACCTTGGAAAGCAGGATTCAGGACAGCGAAAAGCTGCAGGCGGAGGGCGTTGTCCTGACATCCTCGACATTTACCATTGAGGGGAAGGGAACACTGAAGGCGAATGGCGGCCAGTACGGCAAAGAGGATATTACGGATGGAAGCGAGTCCACGTCTTCGGGAACAGATTACGAGTTCTGTTCACGGATAGAAGAGTACTACACTGATGCAAACGAAAGTGACGTATTGAGACATATGCTAGAATACGAGTACATTACCTTACCAGGCAATGCGATAAGCGCGCATGAAAAAGGTATCGTGGTGAAAGATCCGGATAACAGGAAGGTGGCTTTCCCTGCATTGTCGCTGGATGCAAACTCCTCCTTTATCGTCAATGGAGGAGTGGTGGAACTGAATCAAAGCAGTTACCTGACGGGTGCGGATGAGTGCGTCAATCCAATTGCCGGGACGGTAACGGTAAGGAGCGTGCCGGAGCAGGTAACTGAGGGCACCTCTGGGCCGCAGATCATATACCCGGCTATCAATGCAAAGAGCAAGCCGGTCTCATTAGCCGAGATGGGCGGAACGGTCACTTTGAACGGCGGTAATCTGGAGCTTACCCTGAACGGTGCAGCCACAACCGATGTTGCCGCCACAATAGAGAAGAACGGAGGTACGATCAATGGGCAGTAGAAAAAGAAAAACAGCTTTCTTCCACTCTGCGTTGCTGCTCTGCGGTCTGCTTTTATCAAGCATAGCTCTGTCGGGTATGCAGGCAGAAGCTGCGGAAAGCACGGAGCACCGGACGGAAGTGGGGAGCAGCGGCAGTTATGTTCAGGAGGGAGCTTACACGGTAGTCATCCCGGCCAGCGTCAACCTTACGCCGGGAGAGTCCTCCACAGTGGATATTTCTGTGGGTGCGAAAACTAATATCGCCGTGGGCAAGCGGCTGACCGTACGCCTGAAGGAAACGGACAGCGTGAAGAGCGGACAGCTTACTTTGGAGCGTTATGACATGGAGGGAAATATAAAGCAGACAGGGGACGAGGCGGATACCGTGACGGCAGCGCTGGCAAAAATGACAGCGTCTGATAAGGAGTTTACGGCGGTCAAAGGAACAGAGGTTATCACCTCCTACAGCGATATTGCTTCGCAGGATACCCATATAGGTACGCTCCAGCTCACGCCCCAGTCGGAGCTGACGAATACAAAGGCGGGCGTATACAAGGGAATGGTCGTGTTCACGATCGCACTGGAAGCGGCCAAGTAAGGAGGACAACATAAACGTGAAACAGAAAAAAGATAAAAAAATATGGAAGACTGCATTGCTGATCTTCCTTGCCGGGCTTCTGGTGGGGGGCGGAGTATATCTTGGAATGAAGCTTTCAGATGGGGCGGACAAACCCGCAAAAAGTACAGGAGCGGTGGACTCTGACGCAGAGGATTGGCAGGGGGTCAAGGAGCCGGAGAAAGGCGGCGAAAGCGCCGGAATCGCCATCCCCGGATTTAAGTCCATGACTTTCCGGGCAGGTGAAATGGAGCAGGCAGTGAACCTCTATAATCCCGAAGTCAATGACTGCTATTTTATCATGACACTGTTGCTGCCCGATGGAACCGAGCTTTGGAAGTCAGATCTGGTGAAGCCGGGTAAAGGCTTCTATACCATCACCTTGAACCAGAATCTGGAGGCAGGAAGCTATCCCGACAGCACCCTGAAATACCAGTGCTATATGATGAACGATGAGCAGACGGAGTTAAACGGTTCCGAAGTGAAGTTCGAGCTGATTGTGGAATAGGAGGGACAGATGAGCGTGCAAAAAGGACAGAAAAACAAGCGCAGGCTGAACAGGATTTGCCTTACATCGTGCCTGATGGCGGCGCTGGGGCTTTTAAGCGGCTTCACGGCACTGGCGGCAGATGAGGAAAAGAGCCTGTCTGTGAGTCTTCAGGTGGATAGCAGCTATACCGTTACGATTCCCAAAGCGGTCACCATCTATCCATCTATGGATTTCCGTGTGGACGGAGAGCTGGGCGGCACTGCGGAGGGCGGCGTGGCAGCCATTACGGCTGCGACAAATACGGAACCGGGCTATACGGTGCGCGTTCGCGTTAAGGCGGATTCCTTTAATGGGGCGGGGGGCATCAGCCTGGTTAGTAAGTCGGATTCCACTCAGGTGCTGACTACGATGCTCAGTGTCAGGAACACCACATCGGATGAGTTTATCGCTTTGAAGAAGGATAACAATGTTGCCGCTGAATTTTATGGACTAACGGGTACTTCCAACGCCAAAGTCGCAGGAGGAAGCATACATTTCAGTGCGCCAGACGAAGCGCAGCAGAGCGGTGAGTATGAAGGCAAGATGATATTTGAAATATCCTATGAAAAAGAAAAGCCGTAAGGAGGTAAGACATGAGAAAAGAAACAAAGAAGGGAAAAAAAAGCAGGCCTGCTTCCGGTTTTGCAGCAGGAATCCTACTGGTGTGCAGCCTTTCCATGACGGCATTTGCCGCTGACGATTCGACGAATATCGGAAAAGGACAGGCTGAGCAAACTGCGAGCACCAGTCTCAGCTACAACGTGACCCCGGATTATACAGTAGTAATCCCGCGGGAGGTAAGTCTTTCTTCCAAGGATATTACGATGCAGATTACAGCCACAAAGATCAACGCGGAGCCGAATTATCAGGTGCAGGTCAAGGTAAGCGGGGGGCTTACAGAGGGAAAAGTGAAACTTGTAAGAACCAATGACACGGGCTACGAAATCTATGCGCCCCTTAAGCTGGGAGATAATTCGATAGACAGCAACACTGCGGTGGCGGCTTTCATGGAACACGATACGACTGCCCTGCCAGGCACAGGGACACTAACTTTTGGAGCGCCTGCGGATGCAGGCGGCAGCACGGACATCAAGGCAGGGGATTATACGGGCACAGTGACCTTTCAGGTAGCATATACCTTGGTAGCGTCTACAGGTAAATAGGGGGGATTGGAAGGATGATACAAAATAGAAACGAATCAGGAAACAAATCAATGAAAAAAAGCATAAGGCAGCGTCTTGCCAGTGGGCTGCTTTGCACCACAGTTCCCCTTTGCATTGCAGCGATGCTTCCCGGCGGCACGCTCACGGCGCGGGCAGCAGAGCAGGACCAGCAGCTTACTACAGAGCAAGAGGAAGGTGCCACGCAGCTTTCGGCGCGGAAGGATGCTTCCTACATCGTTGTAATTCCCAGACAGGCGCAGATTGCCTTTGACAACACTACCACCTCCATCGGAAGCCTTGTCTATCAGGAAGGCAATCTGGAGCCGGACTCCTATGTGACGGTGACGTTGTCGAATCAGACCAGTCTCGCCCATACCATCAAAGATTCCTACACTATTCCATTTATGATTTGCGGGGAAGATAAAACGACAGCTTTTACCAGCGTGATATACGATGAGAGCACGAAGACCGGAACCAAGACACCCCTGACGGCTGAGATCACTCAGGCGGATTGGGAAGCAGCAAAGGCAGGGTCCTATCAGGCAACATTAACCTTCCAGATTTCCTATATGAATCCTCATGAAGGTGAATAGTCAGTGTGACCATGTATGAATACAGGAGGTGGTTGAGATTGAAAAAGATAGGGATGCTTCTATGCACGCTGCTGCTGATAACAGGGATTCAGGCAGGGACAGGAGAAACAGTTTTTGCCGAAGCAGCCAGAGAGACAACATCTGGAGGAGATATGGAGCTGAACGCAGAGGTGCCAAAGGAGCATACGGTGAGCGTAGAAAGCCCGGAGGGACGGATTGCAGCGGACGGCGTCTTTTACGAAACGAGCTTTCAGGCGCAGCGGCATGCTGAGATTGTCTATACGGTCATTCCAAATCCGGCAAAGCAGCTGAAAATGCTTACGTATGCAGGGGAGGATGTGACCAGCCAGGTGAAAAACGGCGTTTTCAAAGCGCCAAAACTGGTGCGTGACACGATCCTTACGGCAGTCTATGAGGACGCGCCGAAAGCACCGGATGAGAGAACCTATAACCTGACGCTTACAGTCCTTAGGGAGGACACCAGTCAGAGTGGGGCAATGGCTCTTGCAGTAATGACTCCTTTATCAATGGCCCCTGTTGCAATGGCTCCTGCAGCAACGACTCCTGTTGCAGGAGTCACAGTCTCTATCGGTACTGCTTCGGCTATGACGGACGCAGATGGAAAGGCAGTATTTGAGAAGATTTCTTCCGGGATACATCAGGTAATCATAACTGATGCGGATGGAAAACTGATAGGTCACATGGAACTTACCATTGCCTCTGCGAAAGGAACGGACCTTATCCTTGACTGGGATGATAATGGAAATCCCATCATTACGCCTGCAAAGCGGACGAAACAGAGTGCTTTGACCCTTTGGCTGACAGCAGATGGACGGATTACGGTGAAAGAAGGCGGGGTCTCGGATACAACGCTCTGGCCGAAGCCGTCAGGCGGCCCGGCGGATACAACCGGTCTGAAGACCGGCGATGACCGAACCCCCGCCTTGTGGTTTATTTTGCTTATTTTATCCGGCGCAGGGCTGATGGGGGCGCTAGTGTATAGATGTAAGCACACCAATGTAAAATAGGACTATATCAATCAGGCAATTCCCCGTTGGATTTACCCTGAACGGGGAAAATCCGATGCTGCATGATTAAATTACAGCATCGGATTTTTCTGTGCCTTTCGATTTCGGGGGATATTTGTGTTCGAAAATGACAGAAACTACTCTAATATTTGTTTCACTTTGTCTATACTGATATTGCAGAGACCGGCAATTTCTTCCGGTGATTTACCCTGCATGAATAGTTTGAAGACCTGTCGGGTACGGCGTTCACCTTCCAGCTCTCCTAATTTTTTCCCGATTTCTTCTCCAGCCTTAAGTCCTCTTTTTTCAGCACTGCTGATCTGGGTATTATAATCCTTCAATGCCTTTTCCCTTGCTTCATATTCCAGCCGTTTCTTCTCGTCAGCACTCAGATTGAGCAATGTATTATATGCTTCATCGAGATATTCGTTTGTTTTAGCCATATTCTGAAATTCCTCCTTGTTTTTGCTGCTGAAAAACCTCATCCATGCAAGAACATCCTCTCCGGTCTTAACCTCAGGAGGCAGTTTTTTCAACTCCAGTATCTGAAGTTCCATTTTATCGGAATACAGTTGTGATGTCTGATCATCCCGGAAATGAATCCTGCGGTAACACTTGTTGTCATTCGGAAAATGGATGAAGTCTAAAATACTTACATGGATACATTTCTACAGCTTTTCATAGGACTCACCTTTACGGAGAATGGTACACATGTAAGGAGTTATTCTGATTTATTATTATCATATCACGATATGTAGATATGTAAAAGACAGAAGTACCTTAAAAATGTAGAGGATTCATTGTTTTCTGCGGTTCTAATAAGTAATTAATTGGGTAAACCGGCGAACTGCCGATTGAAAAATGAAAGGTGAATACCTTTCGAAGTTTCTGACGAGAGTATATCACTAGATAAGGGAAAGAGCAATTAGGCAATTTGACGAAATTGAAATTGGAGATAAATACCAGACATTACTTGCCTATTCTGAGAATATCTAATATAATAGTATCATATTCGGAGGATTATATTGTAAAACGAAACTGACATACATGGAGGTGGGTGCATGAAGAAGACTGGTGCGGTTATTGTTGCCGCCGGACAGTCATTGAGGATGAAAGATTTTAAGCCCATGCTTCCTTTCGGGGATTCTACGATTGCCATTCATATTGTGACGATGCTTAAGAAGCTGGGAGTCGATCCTGTTGTCGTTGTGACAGGGTACCGGGCCCGGGAACTGCAAGAGCATCTTTTTTATACGGGCGTTCAGTTTGTGAAAAACGAACGATATGAGACGACGGAAATGTTTGACTCGGTGGTTCTGGGAGTACGCAAGATTGCAGGAGAATGTGAACGGATTCTGATTATGCCCGCGGATATACCTGCGATCAAGCCGGAGACGATGCGGCAGGTGCTGATGATCGATGGAAAGATTGTGCGGACTATTTATCACGGAAAGCACGGGCACCCGATTATTATGCACAGGGATGTGGCAGAATCTTTGATGAAATATGATGGCGGTGGCGGGCTCATGGGGGCGGTCAGAGCCTCCCAGATACCGGTTACGGATGTGGAGGTTGAGGATGAAGGTGTCTGTCGGGATATAGATACAAAGGATGAGTATCAGGAACTTCTGGAATGGAATTACGGCAGGGGGGAAGGATATCCGGTCAGGCCGAAGGCCCAGGTTAAACTGATGGCTAACAAGGCATTCTTTGGTCCGGGGATTTACCAGCTGATGGAACTGCTCGGACAGACGGGGTCACTTCAGGAGGCCTGTCTTCAGATGGGGCTTTCCTACAGTAAGGGCAGCAGGATCATTAAAGAGGCAGAACGCCAGCTGGGGTTCCCGCTGACAGAACGCTGGACAGGCGGGCAGGGTGGCGGCGGCTCGAGGCTGACAAAAGAAGGAAAGAAACTGGTGGAGAATTACCGGGATATGGTTTCGGAGGTTCAGGCATATACGGATGAGGTCTATCAGAAGTATTTCGGAAAAGGATTCCGGGATTAGATAATCAGGAGGGCAGGCAAAATTTTCAAAGCCTGCCTGACATGTGGAAGAAGAAACACGGATTTATAATCCGTTTTTCTTTCAAACCGTACTGTTTTTAAAAATAGAACGGTTTGAAAAAACATATAAAAGGAGAGAAGGATTATGAAAAAGCGTATTTTAGCAGCAATGATGGCGGCGATGCTGGTATTCAGTCTGGCCGGGTGTTCAGGAGGTTCTGGCTCTGACGCAAAGAAAGATGATGTAAAACAGGAAGATGAGGTTCAGGACGAGAAAAAAGATGCGGGTGCAGACCAGTTGGATGAAACAGAAATACAGGTGTTCATAGCAGCCAGCCTGAATACGGTAATGACAGAACTTGCAGATATGTATCATGAGAAGCAGCCAAATGTAAAGATTACTTTTAATGCAGACAGCTCAGGAACACTCCTGACCCAGATTCAGGAAGGCTATGAATGTGATATCTTCTTTTCTGCTGCACAGAAGCAGATGGACACACTGGAGGGCGACGGACTCGTAAAAGAGGGGACGAGGGCCAATGTATTAAACAACCAGGTCGTTGTTGTGACGCTGAAGGACAGCAAAACAAAGGTGACAGGACTTGAGAATTTGAAGGATGCACAGAGTATTGCCCTTGCAGGAGGAAGTGTGCCTGTAGGTAAATATACAAGACAGGCACTGATCAACCTCGGTATATTAGAAAAGACAGACGAACCCGATACAATTACAACAGAACAGATATCTGAAGCTCTCGGCGGTGTTGAAATCAGCGAACAGGATAACGTAAGCAAAGTTCTTTCCGCGGTTGTGGAAGGCTCCTGTGAGGTTGGAACAACCTACTATTCAGATACCTATGGCTTCGAAGATGAACTGGACATTCTGGAGACAGTCAGCTATGATTTAACAGGAAATGTAATCTACCCGGTATGCCAGGTAGTGAATGACGAGGCAGACGACCTGCAGGCAAAAGCGGCGGAAGATTTTTATAAATTTATACTGTCCGACGAGGCAAAAACAGTGTTTGAGTCCTATTATTTTGATACGGATGTAGAGAGATAGAAGAAAAGAAATATTTAATCCCGGGAGGAAACGGAAATGGATGAGATTATAGAAATCATAAAGGAACTCGACTGGAGTCCGTTGTACATATCTCTGAAGACAGGAGTAGTTGCGACGATTATTTCATTCTTCCTGGGAATCTATGCGGCCAGAAAAGTACTGAAGGCGGGGCCGAAGATGAAGGCGGTAGCAGACGGGATTCTGACACTGCCTATGGTCCTGCCTCCGACGGTGGCAGGTTTCTTCCTTCTTTTGCTGTTCAGCCGGAGAAGACCACTTGGCATTTTTTTATTTGAGACCTTTGACCTCAAGATTGTGCAGACGTGGACCGGCTGTATAATTGCCGCGACAGTGATTGCTTTCCCACTGATGTACCGCAATGCACGGGCTGCATTTGAGCAGATCGACGTAAACCTGATCTATGCGGCGAGGACGCTGGGGATGAGCGAGACCGCGATCTTCTGGAAGGTGGCCGTTCCGTCCGCGGGACCAGGCATCATGTCGGGGACGATCCTGACATTTGCGAGGGCGATGGGCGAGTACGGGGCTACCTCCATGCTTGCCGGAAACATACCGGGCAAGACGGGGACGATATCCCAGAGAATAGCGATGGTCATACAGGACGGAAATTACCTCACTGCAGGCGTCTGGGTTGTCATCGTAATGCTGATTGCATTTGGGATCATATTTCTGATGAACTTGTTAAGCGGTAAAAATATGAAGCACATAAAGCGCTGGTAGGGACGGGAGAAGTTAAGCAATGGCTGTTGACATAACATTTCAGGAAAAACTGGGGAATTTTACACTCAGTATGAACTTAAAGAGTGAGAGCCGACGGATCGGGATACTGGGTGCCTCAGGCTGTGGGAAAAGCATGACGCTAAAGAGTATAGCGGGGATTGTAAAGCCGGATACGGGGAAGATAGTGATCGATGATAAGGTACTGTTTGACTCGGTACATAAAGTAAATTTAAAGCCCCAGAACAGGAAAGTCGGATATCTGTTCCAGAATTATGCCTTGTTTCCTACGATGACTGTAAAATCCAATATCGCAGCAGGGCTGAGGGGGACGAAGCAGGAAAAAAGTAAAAGGGTCTGTGAGATGCTTAAGAAGTTCCAATTGGAAGGTCTGGAGGACCGACTTCCGGGGGAACTGTCCGGGGGCCAGCAGCAGCGTGTCGCGTTAGCCAGAATCATGGCATATGAACCGGGGGTGATCCTTCTGGACGAACCGTTTTCGGCGTTGGATGTGTTCCTGAAGGACCGGCTCCAGCAGGAAATGATTGAAATGCTGGAGGATTACAAAGGTACAGTCATACTTGTTTCACACAGCAGAGATGAGATATACCGGTTCTGTGAGGAACTTCTCATCATGGATGCCGGGAAAGTAATCTGTTTCGGCAAAACAAAGGAGATTTTTGCGGATCCGCAGTGGAAGGAAGCCGCACGGCTGACCGGATGCAAGAATATCACCAATGTAAACCGTCTGGATGATAAGACACTCGAAGTCCCGGACTGGGGGATACGCCTTAAACTGAAAAGAAAGGTCCCGGAAGATATATGCTGCATCGGATTTAGAGCCCATGAATTCATACCTGTTTGGGGGAAACCGACTGTAAACAGCCTTCCTGTGAAACTGAGCAGTATGGCTGAGCTTCAGTTTGAGAGGAAGTATTTTCTAAAAGGCTGCAGCGGGGATATGGAGGAAATATGCTGGTTTGTGCAGAGAGAATGGTGGGACAGGCTTGACGAAAAGGGCCTGCCGGATTATCTGGAGATACCAGAGGATAAAATACTGCTGCTGAAAGGGTAAAAGCCTTTCAGCAGATATTTCAATTTCTGGGATAAAAAATCAAAAGAAATATTTGAAAATGTATTGACATAATTTGTATAATATGATATTTTATAAAAGTTGTTAAAAGCAATACACTTTTCGGGGGATTAGCTCAGTTGGGAGAGCGCCTGCCTTGCAAGCAGGAGGTCACGAGTTCGAATCTCGTATTCTCCATTTCGTTCCAGTTTGGAACAAATCAAATTCATATAATCCTCGATAGCTCAGTGGTAGAGCATTCGGCTGTTAACCGAAGGGTCGTTGGTTCGAACCCAACTCGGGGAGCTTAAGAAGCATCTCATAGACATTAAGTTTATGGGATGTTTTTGTATTATATAGAAAAAACAGATATAATGAGAAAAATTCTCAATTATATCTGTTTTATTTTTTTCAAAATATAGTATTATTAATATACAATGTTAGGCAAAACTAACCAATCTGTAAAATGGATTGGGGTACAGGTCATTTTTAAGATGGCATATGAAGGAGGATCATTTATGAAGAAGAACCCACTAAAAATATTCTGGATCATTTTAGGATTTCTGACACTCGCTCTGGGGACGGTTGGCATAGTTCTGCCGATTCTGCCTACAGTGCCTTTTTATATGGCGACAGTGTTCTGTTTTGCAAAAAGTTCAAAACGTCTGCACAGTTGGTTTCTGCAGACAAAATTATATCAGAAACATCTGGAGAGTTTTGTAAAGCAGAAAGCAATGACAATGAAAACAAAGTTTTCTATCATAGGGATGGTAACGGCTGTCATGGCGGTCGGATTTATTCTGATGAGCAATGTCCCGGTTGGGAGAATCTGTCTGGCGGTTGTCTGGGTATGCCATGTACTGTATTTTTTCCTGCGGGTGAAGACTATAAAACCGGAATCAGATCGAGAAATAAGATTGCAATTATAAACCGCCGGGAGTACAATAAAAAGATAGAGATCATACGGAAGATTACGCAGGAAAGATTCCGGTTTAGAACGGCGGGAGGAATTAATTAGGATGAAGGCAAAAGAATACAAGAGAGTTCTGGCAGCAGTATTATCAGCTGGCATGATTACGGTACAGGCAGCACCTGTACTGGCAGCGGATATATCAGGCGGACAGACAGCGGGTCAGGCGCAGGCAGAGGAAAGTGGTAAGGCAGAGCTTCCAAAGCAGGCTTTGACAATTGACGGTACAGAGACGATGGTCGATATTTCAGAAGAGGTCCTTGCCATGCTGGAGGATGGTTCCGTTTACCTGGATGAGGAGACCGGATATCTGCTCGATAAAGAGACAAAGATAAAAGTCGATCCGGTAACCGGCGAACGTGAAGATGAAAAGGAACAGGGCAGCACGGGCAGCGAAGGAGAGCCAGAGAAGCCGGAGGGCAGTACTCCGGGAGATAAAGACGAAGGCGGTAAGGGCGACGGTTCCGGTTCTGTCGAAGAAGGGAAAGGTGACGGCCAGAACGGCAGCAGCTCAGGCGATGAAAATCAGAATCAGGATGGTTCTGTAAACGAAGGCGGAAGCACACCGGATGATTCTATTTCACCGGAAGATCCGGCTCAGTCAGAGAAACCGTCAGATGCTGAAGGAACAGAGGACAAAAAAGAAGATGACAGTAAGAAGCAGGAGGCGGAAGATGCGAATAAGCCGTCTACAAATGCAGCACTGGTAGCCGGACAGCAGATAATACGGATTCCAAATGTAAAGAAGGATTTCCGGTTCTGGACAGTGGCAAGACGATATGCATTTGCCCGTACATCCGTGAGTGTCAGGGAAGAGATGACAGCAGATGCACGTGCTGTAGGTTCTCTTAACAAGGACGGGCTTTTATATGTCCTTCAGGAGGAAAAAGGCGGCTGGCTGTATGTGGAGTCAGGTACTGTCAGGGGATTTGTGAAAGCGGATGAGGTTCTGCGTGGTGATGATGCACAGAAGCTTTTGAAGGAATTCCAGAATCAGGCAAAGGTAAAGGCTGAGAAAGAGAAAAAAGAGTATACCGGAATTGAGACTGTCGTCACTCTTGCAAAGGAACTTGTTCCTCAGGGTGAGAATGAGGCATTTTTACATACACATGCGACTGTGAACAGGACAGTGGTGGACAAGAAATATGCGCTGACAACAATCGGTCTTTTGAATGTGAGAGAAGGCAAAGGAATGAATTCCCGTATTGTCGGAACACTAAAAGCGGACAGTCTGTGCTATATCCTCGCCGATGAGAATGAGGAGTGGGTATATGTAGAATCAGGCGATGTCAGGGGATTCGTAAACAAGAGATATCTGAAGACCGGAAAAGATGTGGACAGGCAGATCGAAAAAAGCGGGGAGGATAGTTTCCCGACTGCGAGTGAGATTATTGAACCGGAGAACAATCAGGCATGTTATTATACGCTGACTTCCGTGAAGTCGGGCGTACCGGGAGCGGAAGTGAGAGAGTCTCTGGTAGAGTATGCCTCACAGTTTATTGGCAATCCCTATATCTGGGGAGGGACCAGCCTGACAGAAGGGGCGGACTGTTCCGGATTTGTACAGAGCATCTATAAGCAGTATGGTTATGACCTTCCGAGAGTGGCTGAGGACCAGGCACAGTACGGAACGAAGATTCCGGTCGGGGATGCCAAGCCCGGTGATTTGATTTTCTATGCAAAGGACGGACATATCCACCACGTAGTAATTTATGCCGGAGACAGCAGGACAGTCGAAGCGATGGGAACTGATTATGGGATCGTACAAGGCAGTGTGGATAAAAACGAGGCAGTCTGGGCGACACGTGTACTGGATGACAGCAGTTACGCATATGCAGGCAGCATCGGGGAGGTAAATGCCACGGATGATATGTACGGTGAGGACCTCGGTGATTTTGAACTGACTTATTATTGTTCCTGTGAGATCTGCTGCGACGTGGAGACCGGGATAACTGCGACAGGGACACCGGTTGTGGAAGGCCGGACGATCGCGGTTGATCCGGATGTGATACCTTATGGAACGAAGGTCATCATAGGGGGACATGTATTTACAGCAGAAGACTGCGGCGGAGCTATAAAAGGGAAACATATTGATATTTATGTAAATGACCATGAGAGGGCACTCTCGATGGGAGTGAATCAGGCACAGGTCCACCTTGTAAAATAAAAGAGGCTGTTCATTCCCGCCGGAGGCGGGGAGTGATAGAACAATATACAATAGGAAAAAGAGATATGTGATGCTCAGGCGGCACATATCTCTTTTTTGTTGGTATTCTGTGTGTTATGCATTAGAATATATGTAAAAGATTGATAAAAGAGGAGATAGAGATGTCAGATTTAATGAGAAAATTAGAACTTTTGTGGGGATTACCGTTATTTTATACCTCCGATGAAGAGATGGATGTAAAAAGCTTCGGAACGTTTCTGGACCAGGAAAGCCCCTTCCTCCACTCTGGAGAACTGGCCCGGTATTTAATAGAGAAAAGCCGGAAACAGGATATCCCTGTGATCTATAAGGATGATACAAAGGTCTATTTTGCTGCAGTGAAATCTGGGGGAGGTTATTATCTCACAGGACCGGTCTGTACGGAGGAGTTAAGCTATGAGGAAATTCACAGCTACTACAAAGCCTATCATATCAGCCATGAATATGAGAAGCCGCCGGTTACAATATCACTTCTCAAGATACTGAACTTTGTCAGTTTTCTCTATGAGCTTCTGGAAAATGTAAGTCTGGGCGTGGACACTTTAATGGTCGGAAATAATCTGGCCGAAGATAAAAAAGAGCTGAATGAAAAAGAAGATGCCATGATGGAGTTGCGAAAGATAGATGATGAAATATACCACCATACATACCGGGAGGAGCGATATGTGATGGACTGCGTGCGTGAAGGAGACACGAAACATGTTCTGGAGCGCATGGATGCCCTTGTCGAGGGCGCAGGGATGCTATCTGTGAAAAGACTGAACCACCAGCGGAATTTGGCGATTGTTTCCGTGACAGCCGTGACAAGGGAAGCGATTGCAGGAGGCGTATCCCCGGCAGAGTCATACCGGTTAAGCGATTTATATATTAACCGTATCGACCGATGCACAAGGATGGACCAGATGGTGGAGTATATGCGCAGAAGTGTGCTCGACTTCACGAAACTTGTGGCAGAAACGAAGGAGAAAAAGGCCTCTTCCAATTATACAGAACAATGCAGGGATTACATTCACCAGAATTACCACCATAAAATTTATCTGGAAGATGCGGCAAGGGCAATCGGTATCAGCCCGGGGCACCTTACGAGGGTTTTCCGCAGTGACACCGGAATGAGTGTGCAGGATTATATTCAGAAAGTCCGTGTAGAGCGCGCAGCCAACCTGTTGAAGTATTCAGAAGCAAGTCTGTCAGAAATCAGCGATTATGTGTGCTTTTATTCCCAGAGCCATTTCGGGAGCGTATTTAAAAAATATATGAAGATGACACCCAGACAATACAGAGAAAAGTATAAGCAGAAAGAATTCCGTTCAGAGGATACAGGAAATGGAGCAAATATGTAAGTAAGATGTTCGGATTTTGACAATAATGCTGTTATTTTAATATAAAGTTCCTGCTTTCTTAAGTACAATGTCAATAACAGATAGAGGAGGAAAACATGAACACAGTTGAAATCAAGATTGACAGTAAGAAAGGTAAAATCAGCAAAGAGCTTCACGGACATTTTATCGAATTCCTTGGCAGTTGTATTTATGACGGAATATGGGTGGGTGAAGAGTCAGAGATCCCTAATTACAACGGTCTGAGAAAAGATGTGGTGGATGCCCTGAAAAGGCTGCAGCCTCCGGTTATCCGATGGCCGGGCGGATGTTATGCAGACACCTACCACTGGCGAAATGGAATCGGTCCGGGAAATGAGCGTCCAGTAACTTATAATGAGAATTTCGGGACCTATGAACTGGATTCCAACCAGTTTGGAACGCATGAATTTATGAGGCTGTGCGAGCTTACGGGGGCCAGACCCTGGCTGAACATTAACATGATGACTTCCGGTACAGAAGAAATGCGGGAATGGATGGAGTACTGCAACAGAGAGGATGAAACTTCACTTGCAAAAGAGCGTAAGCAGAACGGGGCAGAGAAACCCTTTGGCGTGGAACTATGGGGAATAGGCAACGAGGTCTGGGCAGGCGGCGGATGTATGACACCGGAAAGCTATGCGAATGAATACCGGAAATATGCTTCTGCGTTTCCCAACTTTATTTCTCTGGAGAACGGCGGGAAACCTAAGACAGAAATGAAGAGTATCGCATCAGGACCGGACGGGAACAAGCCGAAGGAACGAGTGGAATGGACGAAGCAGTTTTTTCAGGAGCTTGGAAAATTCAGAAGGCCGCCTTTGGACGGATACGACTTACATTTTTATAACTGGAATCTGGAAAATCTCGAACAAAAGGAAACCGAATTTGATGAACGTGACTGGGACCTGGTGATTACGGGATGTCTGGAGCTTGATGAAGTGATACAGGAACAGGCGGCGCTAATCCGTGAGGGAATCGAGGCGCTTCCGGAGGAAGAAGGATTTTTTAAGACTCCAAAGCCGGACTGTGATTTGATCATAGGAGAATGGGGCAACTGGCATGGAGCCGCTTTTTCAAACAGACCGGCTCTGTACCAGCAGTGTACAATGCGCGATGCTATTACAACGGCGCTTACTCTGGATATCCTTCATAAAAATTGTGAGAGCGTGAAAATGGCGTGCGTAGCACAGACTGTCAATGTGCTGAATTCCTTATTCCTTACGGAAGGCGAAACATGCATACTGACACCGAATTACGATGTATTCAATATGTACAAAGTGCACCGGGAAGGCTTAGGTTTGGAAACAGTCGGAGAGACATCTGATAAAACATTTATTTTTGCTTCTGAGAAAGAGGAAGGAATTTTTGTGAACCTGATCAATGCTGATATGGAAAAAGATCAGGAAATCGTGATTGCATTTTCAGATGAAGTACAGTATGTGTCCGGGCAGATCCTTGAAAGTGAAGATCCCCACGACTGCAATACAAAAGAGGAACCGGACAAAATCCGTGAAAAGACAGGAAAGGCGCCGTCCCGCAGGGAGAATGATTTTGCAGTGCGTCTGCCAAAGGCTTCCATACAGGTTATGCATTTTGTAAGAAAATAAGAGTAACAGGACGATTATGGTTCCTAAAAGGGGAACAGGAGGAAATAATGGCTCAGTTTCAGGATAAAAAGAAGGAATTTGCAGCGTACCGTATGCTGCTGGCAGGTGTAAATCTTGTATTAGATATGGCGATTGTACTTTCCGCCGCAATATTGGTGCCACAGATGAGTGCATTTGCCATGTGCCTGATCTGCTTTGTGGTCGCAGCCGGATCACTGATTTTTCAGATTCGTATCGACCACACGCTGATCTTCACCGGACAGTTTCTGGTTGAGGACGGCGATTCCCTTTATGCAGTGATTGGAACGTTTGGGCTCGGTTTTGGCAGGCGTCACCGCAGGAAACGGCAGGTCAATGCCTATCGTTATTACTATATGGACAGCGTCAGGGAGACAGTCAACAGGTCATACGGTATCCGTGTGAAAGCGGATGTCTGGACGGCCGGTAACAACATCATCGATGCAGATCAAAGCGTCTTTGGCACACCGGGGGCCATGAAGCAGCTTTTGATGGAACAGGGAAAGAAGAAGACGGTTGTGTTCCGCATAGAACATAACCTGACAGAGAAGGAAGAAACACGGCTTCTGAAGGAGCTTTATAACTTAAAGGAGGCAGCAGGCACGATGAAGCCGGTTACTGCCGCAGCAGGAGAATAGAGGAGGAAGAAAAATGCAGCAATTAAAACACGAACCGTCATATTATAAAACAACTAGCTTTAAATGGAGACAGCGTATCGGATTCGGAATCAGTGACTATGCCTGTAATCTGGCGTATCTGCTGGCAAATACATACTTATTGTTTTACTATACGAACTGTGCAGGCATCTCTGCCGGTGCCGCAGGATTTATGTTTGTTATTACAAAATTTATTGATGCCCTGACAGACTACATGGTTGGATCATTTGTAGATCATACAGATACTAAAATGGGACGTTACCGCCCGTGGATGCTGGCAGGCGCTCCTGTGCTTGCAATTGGAATGGTTCTTCTGTTTTCTGTTCCTACCGGCTGGGGTGCAGGCTCCAAACTGGCATGGGCTTACATTACATATATCATTTTTTCATTTGGCTACACGCTGGTAAATATCCCGATGGCGCCGATTGTAACAGCATTATCACCGGTACCGTCAGAGAGAACGAATATTGCAACAACACGTATGGTTTTCGCAAACCTGGGATCACTGACTTCTTCCCTGTTTGTCATTCCAATGGTTTACTTCTTTGCAGGGTCTTCTGATGCAACAGGCGCTGCCCTTGCAGCAGGATACAGAAACACCAATATTGTACTGGGAATCATTGTCGTAGCAATCATGTGCATCTGCGTTTTCAGTACTGCGGAAATCAACCCGCCTACACAGTCTGCACAGAAGACGTCTTTTTTGCAGGATATGGGCAACGTATTTAAAAATAAATATTACATTATGCTTCTGTTCCTCGTATACTTCCTGTTCGTAGGTTATCTGGGAATGTATGGTGCGATGCAGTATTACTATAGTTATATTGTCGGCGATGTGAGTGCGATGCCGACAGCCTTATCCCTCTTGACGATACTGGCAATTCCAACGATGCTGCTTGCTGCATTTTTGAATGGAAAAGGGATTCACAAGGTAAAACTGATGCAGTTCGGCGCTGTCGTGGATGCAATCGGTTACGGTGTATTATTCTTTACCTCAAACGGAACCGTAGCGACAATCGCACTGGCTGTCATCGGACTTGGATTTGGATTCCGTTCCAGTATGTTCTACTCCATGATGCCGGACATCTTCGATTACACAGAATGGAAATGCGGAAAGAGTCTTGCGGGTACGCAGACTGCTATCTCCGGTTTCCTGAATAAACTTGCAAGTGCGTCGGCTTCAGCCATTGTATCCGCTCTTCTCGTATGGGGCGCATATGATGCAGGCGCTATGGATAAAGCACTCTCGGCAGGACAGAACCTTGCACAGATGTTTCCAAAGACCCAGACAGCGATCAACTTTGCGTTCGGAGGACTGTCACTGGTGTCAACAATTATTGCCATCATCGTTCTGATTCCTTATGATCTCGATAAGAAGTATCCGGAAATCCGTGCGGAACTGGATAAACGGCAGATGGCTGATTAAAATGGTTATGAAAGGAGAAGTCATGTGGGATTACGCATATACAGTTCCGGAAAATAAAAAAGTAAGGGTCATTGTGCATACAGATTGTAAAAATGAGGCAGATGACCAGTTTGCGGTGGCACATCATCTGATGACCCCGAGATTTGATATCAGAGGCATAGCTGCCGGACACTTCTGTAAGAATCCTCAGGAATATGGGGAACTAGGCACTGCGCAGGCAAGCTATGATGAAATATTGAAAGTTATGGAATTAATGGGTGTGAAGGATCAGTGTCCTGTCGTTCTGGGTGCTCCCAAAGGATTGGAAGACGAGCATACACCGATCGACAGTCCTGCAGCACGCTTCATTATACAGGAGGCGATGAAAGAGGATGCGCGTCCGCTGTACGTCGCCTGCCAGGGTGCGGTCACGGATGTGGCTTCGGCACTGCTTCTTGCACCAGAAATTGCGGACCGCATGACTGTCATCTGGATTGGCGGAGGAGATTATCCGGAGGGCGGGTTCGAGTTTAACCTGCTCATGGATATACATGCTGCAAACGTGATTTTTTCTTCACATGTACCGCTGTGGCAGGTACCGAAAAGCCTGTATAAAGTCATGGCAGTTTCTCTGGCTGAGCTGCAGATGAAAGTCCGTCCCTGCGGGAAAATCGGGAAATATCTGTTTGAACAGATGGTGGAATTTAACCAAAAGGCGGCAGCTTATGAGATGGAATGGCCCCACGGGGAAATCTGGGGACTGGGGGATCAGGGAACAATCGCGGTCCTCATGGAAGAGTTGGAGAAGGTAAGCTATGATTTAGTTCCCGCACCGCGAATTGCAGCTGATATGACTTATATTCACGGGCAGAATAACCGGGAAATCCGTGTGTACAAATATCTGGATGCCCGGCTGACACTGGAAGATTTCTTTGCAAAGCTTTATATCAACTTTGGAAATGAAAAGTAACATGGAAGGTTAAGAACATGAAGAACTATCTTGTATTTGATGCCGGCGGTACCTTTACGAAGTATGCCATGATGGATGAGAATGCCATTATTCTGGAAAAAGATAAGGTACCTACCCCGGCTTATGAGAACCATACAAAAGAAGATTTCTATCAGATTCTGGATTCCGTTGTAGAAAAATACAGGTCCCGTATATCGGGGATTGCCGTCAGTATGCCGGGAATGCTGGATAACAAGACAGGGTATTGTGTGACGGCAGGATACCTGCCTTACCTCTGCGGCAGTTCCGTGGCAGTGGAGCTGTCTAAGCGGTATGGAATGCCTGTGAGTGTGGAAAATGATGGGAAATGTGCTGCCCTGGCTGAATACTGGAAGGGAAGCCTGAAAGATTGTACGAACGGGGCCGTGGTAGTTCTCGGGTCCGGTGTCGCAGGGGGAATTATCCTAAATGGCAGGATTTACCGGGGGAACCGCTTTACAGCGGGGGAATACAG
Organism: Clostridium sp. AF19-22AC; assembly: GCF_003479085.1. Lineage (NCBI taxonomy): Bacteria > Bacillati > Bacillota > Clostridia > Eubacteriales > Clostridiaceae > Clostridium > Clostridium sp. AF19-22AC. Next base: position 72,923 of record NZ_QUGN01000005.1, read on the forward strand.
CTATATTTGCACGAAAGACGATCTGCCGCAGGAAATGGACAGCTACTGGGGGATATCGGGAGGGGCACAGGGTCTGGCCCGGGCAGTGGCAAAGTATACAGGTGTGGATTGGGAAAGTTATGACGGCATCAGCATATTCAGCATGGCAAACGAGGGAGACGAGCTTGTTTTAAAGGGGCTGAAGGATTATACAGATGCCCTTGCTGTCCAAATTTATAACCTGAATATTCTCCTTGATTTAGACATCATTGCAATCGGAGGGGGAATCAGCCAGCAGCCTTTGCTCCTGGAATATGTAAATAAAAGTATGACAGAACTGACCGGGAAGATCCCGTTGAGAAGCGTCAGCCCGTATGTACCGGTACCGCGAATTACAAATTGCAGATATTACAATGATGCGAATCTGATCGGGGCATTGTATCATTATAGAAATATTTATAACTCATAACCATGAAAGGAGAATTTATAATATGACATTTCCAAAGGATTTCCTATGGGGCGGCGCGGTTGCTGCCAACCAGTGCGAAGGGGCATATGATGAAGACGGCAAAGGGTTAAGCACACAGGATGTGACTCCACACGGGATCGCAGGGCCCCGCACAGCAGAGCCTGCACCGGATAATATGAAGCTCGTGGGTATTGACTTTTACCACAGATATAAGGAGGATGTCAAACTGTTTGCGGAGATGGGATTCAAGGTATTCCGTACTTCGATTGCCTGGAGCCGCATTTTCCCGCAGGGGGATGAGGATACCCCGAACGAAAAAGGGCTCCGGTTTTATGACGACCTGTTTGACGAATGTCTGAAATATGGTATGGAACCTCTCGTTACGATCTCACATTATGAAACACCGCTCCACCTTTCCCGGACCTATGACGGATGGGTGAACCGCAGGATGATTGATTTTTATGAGAAGTATGTAAGGACGATTTTTGACAGATACGGTAAGAAAGTTAAGTACTGGCTCACCTTTAATGAAATCAACTCGGTGCTTCATGAACCCTTCTTAAGCGGAGGGATCTATACAGACAAAGAAAAGTTGTCTAAAAATGATCTTTATCAGGCTGTCCATCATGAACTTGTGGCCAGTGCCCTGGCGACAAAGATTGCCCATGAGATGATGCCTGAAGCAAAGGTCGGCTGTATGATTTTAAGTATGCCTACGTACCCTCTTACGCCGTCACCTGACGATGTAATTAAGGTCATGGAGAGTACTCACATGAATGACTTTTTTGGGGATGTTCATGTAAGAGGAAGATATCCGGGATATATGAAACGCTATTTCAGGGAGAACAATATCGAAATCCAGTTTGCACCGGGGGACGAAGAAATTCTGAAAAACACAGTTGATTTTGTTTCCTTTAGTTATTATATGAGCATCTGTGACACCGCTGATCCTGCAAAGCGAAAAGAGGGAAAAGGCAACCTTTTAGGGGGTGTTCCGAATCCATATCTTGACGCCAGCCAGTGGGGATGGCAGATTGATCCTAAGGGACTGCGCTATGTGCTGAATTACTACTATGACCGTTACCAGAAACCATTATTCATTGTGGAAAACGGACTCGGTGCAGTGGATGAGCTTATCAGGAATGCAGACGGAGAAATGACAGTTGAGGACGGATACCGCATAGATTATCTGAAACAGCACCTTCTACAGGTGGAGGAAGCCATCGAGGATGGTGTCGAGGTCATGGGATATACCTCATGGGGATGCATAGACCTTGTGAGCGCTTCTACTGCAGAGCTTAAGAAACGTTATGGTTATATTTATGTAGACAGGTACGATGACGGCACAGGAACGTTAGAAAGATACAGGAAAAAATCTTTCTACTGGTACCGGGATGTGATTTCCACAAATGGTGCGGTGCTACACGAGGAGGAATAAGAGATGGGAGAAGCGTTAGTAAGTATCCTGCCTGATATGAAGAGAAAGACTGTGGATACCTTTATAAAGAAGGCACAGGAGTTGGATTTTCAGCTCATTGAAACAAAGGTAAAACCTGTTTCACTTGTGTCAGTAACGAAAACGGCGGATGGCATTGCAGAGATTTCCTCACGTGAGGATATCACCCTTATGCCGGGAAAACTCCTTAAGAAGGATGACAGTATCTGTCTTGATTTCGGAGACCATCATGTCGGTTACGTGACCCTGAAGCTGAATTCGGCGGGAAGCCCGCAGGATGCGCCCGCTTATCTTCGCCTGAAATTTGCAGAAATCCCGGGAGAAATTCTGGACGATTCCTCCACTTATCATGGCTGGATCAGCAAAGGGTGGATTCAGGAGGAACTGATACATATCGATGTGCTCCCATGTGAACTGAAACTTCCGAGACGGTACGCATTCCGCTATCTGGAAATCTTTGCTGTCGATACCTCGGCAAAGTTTCAGGTGGTGGTGGAAAATGTGGAACTGACTGCAGTTTCAGCAGTGTCTCTGGAGGAGGCAGAGCCACTTTCCTCTCTGCCGGAGGACCTCAAAGCAATCGACAAGGCAAGCTTAAAAACACTTCAGGATTGTATGCAGCATGTGTTTGAGGACGGGCCTAAGCGTGACCGCCGTCTGTGGATCGGTGACCTGCGTCTACAGGCAAAAGCCAATTATGCAACCTTCCGGAATCTGAATCTGGTGAAACGGTGTATGTACCTTTTTGCCGGGCTGATCCGTGAAGACGGGAAAGTCGGAGCGTGTCTTTTCACTGAGCCTGTTATGCAGGTAGATGACACATTTTTATTCGATTATTCTTTGTTTTTCGTGTCCATTCTTTACGACTATTATCAGGAGACAAAAGATCTGGAAATTGTAAAAGAACTGTGGGGCACGGCCTGCCGCCAGATCGTACTGGCTCTGAATGATATGGAGGATGGTGTCCCGAAAACAGAAAACCCAATGATGGCATTTATTGACTGGAAAGACGGACTTGACCGTCAGGCGGCTGCTCATGCAGTATGGATATACTGTCTGCGCCAGGGAGAAGTTCTGGCAAGCCTTGCAGGAGATGAGGCGGCCAAAGAGGAACTCCGGGTCATGCTTGCCGATGCTCTGGAAAAAGCAGTAAGCCACTTCTGGGATGAGGAAAAAGGCTTCTTTGTAAGTGGCGCGGATCATCAGATATCGTGGTCCAGTCAGGCATGGATGGTTCTTGCAGACGTATTTGAAAAAGAGAAGAGCCGTGCATTAATGCTGCATCTTCTGGAAGAAAATCCGGAGATGGGAGTTGCTACACCTTATGCCTATCACCATGTCATCGAGGCACTGCTTCATGTGGGTGAAAAGGAGAAGGCGCTGGAATTGATGCGGACTTACTGGGGAGGAATGATCAATCTGGGAGCCGATACCTTCTGGGAGGCTTTTGACCCTGAAGATCCCCATGCATCCCCATACGGATCGTCACAGGTAAACAGCTTCTGTCATGCGTGGAGCTGCACTCCTGCGTGGCTTTTAAGAGAATACTTTGCTAGTGATACTTTGCCGGTAATACAGGACCGATAAGGGTTACTGTTTACAGGCTTGTCTGTGAACAGTAACTGATAAAGTGCCCCCGCCTTTTGGTTCCATAATGGATATTATAAAAGGCGGGGGGCATATGTGCTTCATGATCTGAAATGTGAGAACATGATTATTCTAAAATTTGCTTCACCTTGTCTATACTGATATCACAGAGGTCCGCAATTTCTTCAGGGGATTTGCCCTGCATATATAGTTTGAAAACCTGCCGGGCCTCCTGAATGCCTCTGCGCAGCCCACTTTCTTCCCCGGCCTTGCGACCAATCTCTTCCCCAGCCTTGCGCCCGATCTCTTCCCCAGCCTTAAGTCCTCTTTTTTCCGCACTGCTGATCTGGGTATTATAATCCTTTAACGCCTTTTCACGGGCCTCATATTCCAGCCGTTTTTTCTCGTCTGCACTTAGATTAAGCAATGTATTGTATGCTTCATCCAGATATTCGTTTGTCTTAGCCATATTCTGAAACTCCTTTCTGCTTTTTCCACTGAAGAACTTCATCCATGTAAGAACGTCCTGACTGGTCTTTACATCTGAAGGCAGCTTTTTCAGTTCCAGTATCTGAAGCTCCATTTTATCTGAATAAAGATGAGATGTCTTATCATCCCGGAAATGAATCCTTCGGTAACATTCTTTGTCATTCGGAAAATGGATGAAATCTAAAATACTTACATGAATACACTTCTGCAGCTTTTCATAGGATTCGCCCTTGCGGATCTGGCTGTCAAACATCTTACTGAGGTAGAACAAAGCGCGTTCATCCCAGTATTCGAAGTATTTGACCTGCATTTCCATGTTCATCTGCGTCCCCTCTTTAAGCAGTACCCTTACATCCATGATTCCTAATTTGTCATCAGTTGAGTCCCTCGAAAGCAGCGTGGGCAGAAGAACAGTATCTTCGACTTCGTCCGGCGACAGGTTCAGCAATGCAGAAATAAAGCCTTTCCTGACTTTGGGGTTCTGCATCAGTTCCTTGAAACAAAAGTCTACAGTGGGTAACATAATAAAGTTGTCTTTGGTCATAAACTGAAATCTCCTTTCCTGTGCAGAAAACGAATGGTACACATGTAAGGAGTTATTCTGATTTATTATTATCATATCACGATATGTAGGTATGTAAAAGACAGAAGTACCTTAAAAATGTAGAGAATTCATCGTTTTCTGCGGTTCAAATAAGTAATTGATGGGATAAATCGGCGAGATGCCGATTGAAAAATGAAAGGTGAATACCTTTCGATGTTTCTAATGGGGGATACCCGAAAGGGTATCCCTCCACTCAGGCCTTTTAGGCGGATTGTAGCAGTAAATGAGTTAATCTAAAATTTGCTTCACCTTGTCTATACCGATATTGCAGAGGTCCGCAATTTCTTCCGGAGATTTGCCCTGCATATATAGTTTGAAAACCTGCCGGGCCTCTTGAATGCCCAACTCTTTGCCTCTTCGTAACCCACTTTCTTCCCCAGCCTTAAGTCCTCTTTTTTCAGCACTGCTGATCTGGGTATTATAATCTTTCAATGCCTTTTCACGGGCCTCATATTCCAGACGTTTTTTCTCGTCTGCACTTAGATTAAGCAATGTATTGTATGCTTCATCCAGATATTCGTTTGTCTTAGCCATATTCTGAAACTCCTTTCTGCTTTTTCCACTGAAGAACTTCATCCATGTAAGAACATCCTCACTGGTCTTAACGTCCGGAGACAGTTTTTTTAACTCCAGTATCTGAAGCTCCATTTTATCGGAATACAGTTCATAGGTGCTGTCATCCCGGAAATGAATCCTGCGGTAACACTTGTTGTCATTCGGAAAATGGATGAAGTCTAAAATACTTACATGAATACACTTCTGCAGTTTTTCATAGGATTCACCCTTGCGGATTTGGCTGTCAAACATCTTACTAAGGTAGAACAAGGCGCGTTCATCCCAGTATTCAAAGTATTTGACCTGCATTTCCATGTTCATCTGCGTCCCGTCTTTAAGCAGTACCCGTACATCCATAATTCCCAGTTTGTCATCAGCCGAGTCTCTCGGAAGCAGCGTGGGTAAAAGGACCGTATCCTCTACTTCGTCCGGTGACAGGTTCAGCAATGCTGAAATGAAGCCCTTCCTGACTTTGGGGTTCTGCATCAGTTCCTTGAAACAAAAGTCTACAGTGGGTAACATAATAAAGTTGTCTTTGGTCATAAAATGAAATCTCCTTTCCTGTGCAGAAAACGAATGGTACACATGTAAGGAGTTATTCTGATTTATTATTATCATATCACGATATGTAGGTATGTAAAAGACAGAAGTACCTTAAAAATGTAGAGAATTCATCGTTTTCTGCGGTTCA
>NZ_QUGN01000005.1:78762-252711 GCF_003479085.1 Clostridium sp. AF19-22AC
AGATTCATTGTTTTCTGCGGTTCTAATAAGTAATTAATTGGGTAAACCGGCGAACTGCCGATTGAAAAATGAAAGGCGATTACCTTTCGAAGTTTCTGATGAGAGTATAGCACAGGATAATGGATAGAGCAATTGGGCAATTTGACGAAATTGAAATAAGGAAACAGACTGTGTTACTGTTCAGTCCCCAGCCGGTTACCACGCTGGCAGGCTGGGGCCTTAGCGTAACATTGCCAAAGAGCCGGCCCCAATAATAGACAGTAACCTACATATCATTCAGTTCCAGCATAATATGTACGACAAAGTAACCGTTTTCCATACTGGCTTTAAAAATTCCATTATACTTATCAACAATGGAGTGGATGATTTTAAGCCCAAGCCCATGATTATCTTTATCATTTTTAGTTGTCTTCAAGGTCTTATTTTCTTTCAGAACATCATAGGAGCATTTATTTTTCACCTGAATATTCAGGTAATTTTTAACTACAGAAAGTGTGATATGAATATCTTTTTCGATTTCTGCTTTGCTGGCATCTATAGCGTTATCCAACAGGTTCATTAGCACAGCACATAAGTCGTTATCTTTTATAGAAATTTTCGATATCAGGAGAATGTCTGTAATTACATGAATCTGTTGTTCCCGTGCCTCGCTGACTTTCTGTGTGAGCAGGTGGTCCAGCATGACATTGCCGGTCTGAAATTCTTCCATAGTATTAAAACGATATTCAAGTTCTGTATCCAGATATTTTTCAAGTTCTTCATAATTTTTTCTTTTCACTAGTGACTGTATATAAAAATAATTATTCCTCAGTTCGTGCTTTTCCTGACGTATTTGTGAGATTATTGCCGAAGAGCGGTTCATATTATCAATCTGTAACTGCAGTTTCTGGTTAAAACTATTAGTTTCAAGTACATTTTCAAAAGTAGAAATAATCAGATAATTCAGGTAGTAATTAATCAGTATTATACATAGGATACAGAGCGGCATTGCAACAGAAAAAAATAAATTAGAGTCATTCTGTCTGGCAAAAGAAATATACATCTGAGCCAGAACTGCAATAGCAAATGGGGAGAGTGTCATTAAACAAATATACTTTTGAGGCAGCTGGGGCTGAAAAATCAGTGGATGAGAACTGAAAAACAAAGTACACATCGCGAGGGCCGTATAAAATATGGCATGTCCGGCAGCTGTAAGTTCTCCATCCAGAGTTTGATGCGTAGCGGATAAAAGAGGAAGGAGACTTGATTTTATAAAAACAATGCTGCAGATGTAAGCGATGATAAATGCTGTTTTGGCAAACAATCCCTGCTTTTGGAATAAAAAGGTGAACAGAAATGCAAATATAAACACAACAGCAAGGTAAACGTAAAAGCTTCCGGTATAGATTTCCAACGGTTTATACACTGCCGTAAAAAGGAGAATCCAGAATATAGTGACCGCATACGGTGGAAATCTGTTTTTCTTAAAAGGATATGTACAGGCAAGTGCAAGAATCAGGAAAGCGAAGGTAAATGTTGCCTCCGTCCATATTAATATTGTTTGAAACATTTAAGCGCCTCCGTAATTCAATGTAATAAATTCTTCTTTTATCGTAGTAATCCGATTTCTGCTCAAAGGAATTGTTTCTTTATTATCAAGTATTAAGGTGTTTTTTTGAATGCTGAATATGTACCTGTAATTAACAAGGAAACTTCTGTGTGGGCGCAGGAAACCATATTGTTTCAGCAGAGCTTCAAAATCCTTAATCCGGTATTGAATTAAAAGTTCTTGAGTGGTAAGTACTATACGGCAGTTTTTAACGAGAGATTCAATATAGATTATTTGATTGGTATTCAGTGAATAAATATTACCGGAGTAACGTTCTTCTACAGAAACAGAGGTGCCTTCCTGCATCCTCATTTCATGAATGATGTCATTTACCAGTGCAGGGAGTTCCTCCGTAAAATGACTCTTGCGGATAAAACGAAAAGGACGCACTTCGAAAGTCTGGAAGACCATTTTTTCCTTTCCAGAGATGAACACTGTAATCACCTCAGGATAATCATTCCGTATTCTGCGGCACAATTCAATCCCGTTAATTTCGGGCATATCAATATCGAGAAAAAGAATTTGATATTTCCCGGAAGCATGACAGACATCCAACAGTGCCTTTGGTTCAGTATAACAGTCAAAAACTATATTGAAATCCCGTCGGGAGAACTCCTCAGAAAGCTGTTCGTGTATGACATCGAGAGTCCTCGGACTATCCTCGCATATTGCTGCACGATAAGTGTTCATATGTTAACTCCTCCTGTGATAAGACATACCTCTTTTAAAGTCTTATATCTTTAAACAGATTTTATTATACTACCATTTTGTTTTGATGTCATTTCATTTAGAAATTACGGGTGCATTTCATACTATATTTTTACATGTCATGTCGAATAAATATAAAAATGCTTTTATGGCTGTTAAAATCATAACAGTTTTAAAAAGCGCGCGCAAATAAAGTATGAAAAGGAGTTATGATGGAAGAGAAAAAGAACAAATGGTTAAAGCCGCTGATTATAGTGGCAGTAATAGTGGCAGCCGCCTATTTTGCTTACCGAAAGATTTATGATATGCTTTTCGGCGGTGCAGTTGCAGTATCAATGGATGATGTGTACAGTACACTGAATGCGATTAAAGTGCCGCTGATTATAGCAGTAGTTGTGATTATAGCAGCGGTTATCGTGAGTATTGCAGTGGTCAGAAAAGAAGTGGGCATCAGGAAAATGGTGCGTGGCCAGTCTATTCTGGCCAGTATTCTCGCGGTTGCTGTTGCAGCAAATGTAATCTGTCTGAATATAGAGTACTCTCTGATTAATAAAGTGATGACAGGCTCTGAAGGGTTAAGTGAAGAGACAAAACAAGCATCCATAGAGTTATGCGAAGAGATTGCTGATGAAGGCGTTGTACTTTTAAAAAATGAAGATAATGCACTGCCTGTCAATAAGGGTACTAAACTGAATGTATTCGGTTGGGGGAGTACGCAGCCTATTTATGGCGGTACGGGTTCAGGAAGTGTTTCCGAAGAAAATGCTGTGTCGTTGCTTCAGGGACTTGAAAATGCTGGATTTGAACTGAATACTGCACTGACAGACTTCTATAAAGAGTATCGTTCAGACCGGCCATCTATCGGTATGGGAGAAGTAGACTGGACATCACCCCAGCCGACTATGGAAGAATATGATAAAAACAGTATTTTTGAGGATGCAGAGACGTTTTCTGATACGGCAGTCATAGTAATCACTCGTGCAGGCGGAGAAGGCCCTGACCTGCCCGAGAAAATGTCAGATGAGAATACATACAATACAACTCAGATGGGAGGAGAAGTTACATATTCTACAAACGAAGAAGATTTGAGTTCAGAAAAGAGCTATCTGGAATTAACAGCAAGAGAAGCAGAGATGGTTGAGCGTGTAAATGACAGATTTGAAAAAGTTTACGTTATTATAAACTCAGCAAATGCAATGGAGCTTGGATGGCTTGACGAGTATGAAAATATCAAGGCTGCACTGTGGTGTGCAGGCGCAGGGGAGACAGGATTTAATGCACTCGGCTCTATCATGTGCGGAGATGTAAATCCTTCAGGAAAACTGGTAGATACCTATGTGTATGATTTAATGTCTACACCTGTTTACAACAATTTTGGGAATTTCGACTACAGTAATTCAAATGAAATCACAGGATCAGAGGAGAATAAAGCTAAGTTTGTAAACTATGTGGAAGGCATTTATGTAGGATACAAATATTATGAAACAGCGGCAGCTGAAGGGCAGATTGATTATGATTCCGTGGTACAGTATCCGTTTGGCTACGGTCTGTCTTATACAACTTTTGATAAGGAAATCACCAGCATAAAAGACGATGGAACATCCGTTACATTAGAGGTGGTTGTGGAGAATACTGGTGATACTGCCGGGAAAGATGTTGTGGAGATTTATTATACGCCTCCGTATTATAATGGTGGAATTGAAAAAGCAAGTACGAATCTTCTTGATTTCGAAAAAACAGAAATTCTGGAACCGGGAGATTCACAGACAATTAGTATTACCTTCAACTATGAAGATATGGCATCCTATGATGACATAAACAACAAGAGTTATGTTCTTGAGCATGGTGACTATGCAATTACACTTAACAGCGATTCTCATACAGTATTAGATTCAGAGAAAATTACTGTTGAGAAAGATATCATATATAATGACGAGAATGACGGAAAGCGTTCTACTGACGAAACAGCTGTAACAAATCAGTTCGATTTTGCAAGGGGAGATGTGACTTATCTCAGCAGAAAAGATGGATTTGCCAACTATGATGAAGTTACAAAAGCACCGGGAAATGTAGAAATGACATCAGAGCAGATTGCAGATTATCAATGCAAAAATACATATGATGCTTCAGAATATGATGACCCGGATGCAGAAATGCCTGTGACAGGGGCTGACAATGGCCTGACAATACAGGATATGAAGGGACTTGATTATGATGATGCTAAATGGGATGAGCTGCTTGACCAGATGACTGTAGATGAAATGTCTGCACTGGTTGCTGACGGAGGTTTCCATATGATAGCTGTAGATTCTGCTGAGGCGGCTGAATCCACTGCATGTGACGGACCAGCAGGGATTACGAGCAATTTCAACTCCAGTATCAGCGGAGTGGCATATCCTCCGGCAGCTATGATTGCAGCCACATGGAATAAAGAACTGGCACAGGCGAGGGGAGAACAGGTTGGAAAAGAGTGTGTAGAACTCGGCGTGACAGGATGGTATGGTCCTGCCATGAATACCCACCGCAGTGCATTTGCGGGAAGAAATTTTGAGTATTATTCAGAAGACGGTACACTGGCAGGCATCATAGGCGGCAAAGAAGTAGGCGGAGCCACTTCACAGGGAGTTATCTGCTATGTAAAACATTTCGCTTTGAATGACCAGGAAACAAACAGAACAAACGGTATATGTACCTGGGCAACGGAACAGTCGATCAGGGAAATCTATCTAAAGGCATTTGAAAAGAGCTTTAAAGAAGGTGGAAGCCTTGGATGCATGTCATCCTTTAACTCAATCGGAACCCAGTGGGCAGGAAGCTGCCAGTCACTGCTTCAGACTGTGCTGCGGGATGAATGGGGATTCCACGGAGCTGTAATCACAGATGCGATGGACCCGCTTGCTGACTTCTATATGGATCTGAACAGGGGAATCCGCAGCGGTTTAACACAGGGGCTTTCCATGACAGGCGGAGATGGCCTGATCACAAATACAGAGGATGCCAATACCGTTACTGCACTTCGCAGGGCGAGTCATGAGAACCTGTATGCGCTGGCAAATTCCAATGCAATGGCTAAGGAAACGGGGACACCGGGATGGGTAAAGATATTTATCGGTGTGGATGTACTGCTGGCTATACTCTTTGTAGGAAGTGAAATACTGCTTTTCAAAAAGTATAAGAACCGGAAAACGGTCTAGCCGGATAATCAAGAGTCGGAATCAGATACAAATATGTCTGGTTCCGGCTCTTTTTCATCGTTGTATAAGCTTGTTAATAGTGAACAATGACAGGCGTTCCTATTTCTATCATGTCGTACAAAGAACCGGCCATGTCAAGTGGCATATTAATGCATCCGTGCGATCCGATATTGGGGATCTGGTACAGGTTTCCCCCAAATCCACTCTGCCATATAGCGTCGTGCAGGCCGATGCCTGTATCCCATGTGATGCGCATCCAGTAGGTCACCTCTGTCTCATAGGAAGGTTTCCCGGTAGTGGGATCGATACTGCCGACCAGTATTTCGTGCATCTTTTTATCCTGCAGAGAATAAGTGCCCTCGGGAGTGATTTTTTCAGGGATTGGTTCTCCGGTGATTACATCTGTTTCAAGGGCGATAGAACCATTTACGACATACCACATGTGCTGTTCGCTCAGGTCCACATCGACGAAGGTGTCTCCCCAGTCGGGCATTGCATGGGCAGCGGCGGTTCCTCCGATATAGTATTCTGGTTCTCTTGTTATGGTTTCGCCGTTTTTAATGCTGTTCTTCAGATTCTCAAATTCAGTATCCTCATCGACCGACCATCCGTAAGTGCCTCCCGTCACGGTGGCGCTTTTTCCGGATGGGGTTGTGAAGGTCCTTGTAGTGCCGACGGTATCATACTTGTCACCAAATTCTTCCAGCCAGTTTTTAACGGCGTCCTCATGAAAAATGACATTCATATTGTCATCGGTTGTAAGCCATGTTGAGATGAGCATTTTATCGACCACTACGGCTTCATTCATCCGGTAAGTAATACTTGCCTTGCAGTATTTATTCATTTCGGCACAGGCCTGCTTCAACTCTTTTGACTCAGAGGTGTATTTGGGGAGTGCATAGCATTTTTCCTTCTCGAGATTGATTTCGGAAGAAAACTTCATAATGGCGGATGTGATTTTTTCTTTTAATACGTTCATGTCAACCGCGGTTCCGTAAGTTTCTGGTTTGATGACAAACTGGGTGCCGTCGAATTCTGGCTGTGCAGACACAGGCGGGGTCTGCACGGTGGTTACCGCATGGAGCGAACCGACAGCCTGATTTAGAGCGTCCTTATTATAAGATAATTCAATGGTAATGCTGACGGCTTTCTTGGAAAAAACAGACTGGGGCCATAGAAATGGATTTTGTTTTTTCAGGATATTTTCTATCTGATTATTATCGACATATACAAGGGAAATATCAGCCCCTTTGATGACATCTGTCGTTCCGTCCATTCCCCGGATTGTCAGGGAATAATCGTTTACCTGATCCTTCAGATACCTTTCGGCGTCCGATACTGTCTTTCCGGAAAAGTTGTGTCCGTTAACCCCGGTGTTCATAAAAAAATGGCTCATAAAAAACACGGAGATGGCTATGTAAATAAGAAGAAGCAGACAGAGAATGCTGCCTATGACAATCCAGACCTTTTTTGGAACTGAAGTGTGGATATCAGACATATTTCTGTGTCCTTTGTTTGAATATTTTTTGCCGGCAGTTTTTCTCTTCATTTGTGTATGCATACGGTGTCCTCCGTTTCTCGACTCAGAAAAAGATTATTGGTTAAATTTCAGTGGGACACTGAATTGAAAATCCCAGGTTCCTCCGAAACCATTGTTTGGTATAATGGAGTAGTTGTTGTAGTAGTGGTGTGGCTTTTCTTCATTCAAAGCGTATTCCCATAAATCATAGGGCCAGTCATATATAATACTGACATTCCAGATGAAGCCGAATTCTTTTGGGATTTTCATATCTCTTCTGGCGGATGCGGGGATGCGCTGGTCAATCGGAATATTGATTTTCCCGAAATAAGTATTTTCATCTGTGAAGCTGCCTTTCATATACGAGGAATCAGCAATTGTCTGATCATAAAAATCAAACCGGATTTCGGATATAAATTCAAGCAGACCACATTCTGTACTGGATGTATTGGCATACATCTCTTCCGGAAAGCCAGATTTACTGTAAAATTCCACATTCATAGAAATCCAGTGATTGTCATGGGTCACCTCAGAAACTGTTATTTTTACGCCATTAGATTCCTGTATATACTTCTGGGCAGGTTTTTGTTCCCCCTGCATCAAACGGGTGATATGCCCGATCAGAGGGATACTTTCGGCTGCATTGGGATTACTTGCCCCGAAGAAAACGGCACACACGAAAACAGCCGCAGCTGCACCAAGTGAAATAAATGTCTTTTTCACCCGGTTTTTTCTCTTACTTTTCTGCTCCTTACGAAGCTGCTCCATGCAGTGGTCAATCACGCCGTCCAGCTTTTCGGATACGGGAATCTGTTCAAATCTTTTATCCATTTAAATACCCCTCCTCCAGGCTTTTTCTGAGTTCTTTTTTAGCACGTGTCAGATATGAAGAAACACTTCCCCGGGGAATATTCATGATCCCGGCGATCTCATCCTGTTTCAGCCCGTCAAAATATTTCAGAACGATGACCATTCTGTAATGCTCAGGAAGCCTGCGGATTGCGGCATACAGGTCCAGTCTTTCTTCTGCGGAAATTCCGCTGTTTTCCTGCTCCTGTTCTTCTTCACTGAGCTCTGCAAATGGAACATTCCTCCTATAATAATCACTGGATATATGTATTAGGATTGTGGTCATCCAGGACCTGAATACCGCAGGATTCTGAAGGGTTTTAATAGAATGAAAGCCCTTCAGTACCGTTTCCTGCACAATTTCCAGCGCGGCATCCTCACTGCCGGAATGCAGGTATGCCATCCGGTACAGATAATCTTTATGTATTGCTATAAGTTCACCGTAGGCGTCGACACTGCCCCGGATTGCTTTTCTAACCAGTCTGATATCCGTGGATCGTTTTACTTCTTCCACTTTGTTCCCCCCTGTAAGCTACAGGTTCTATGTGAACCGTAACTGTTTGATGTCTGCAAAATACACTTATATTTATTAGACGACAATCAAAAGTAAATTGCTACAAAAAAATATCTTTTCTTACAAAAAAAGACCTGCACACCGGCAAGTCCTTTTTGTATGTTATCTGATTTTGTTTTACGCTTCTTTTTTCTCTTTAAAAATAATCTTCATGATCGGGAAGAATACCCAGAAGGAGATGACACAGTTGATCAGCATGGTTATGATATCCGCGACTGTCATACCGGCACCCTGCCCCATCATATTCATGCAGAAATCATAGATTGGTGTTTTATAAAGTCCCTGCAGTGCGGCAGCCCCGACGGAAATAATTACCCACGCGATGAAATACCATACAGCGGCTTTTACCACACTTGTATTAGACTTGAAGGTTACATTCCGCTGAAGGAAGAAATTGATAATCTGTGCAAGCAGAAGCGTGATCTCAACGGCGAGGAAATAGGCGAGACCACCGCCGCCCCCGCCTGCGATAGAGCCTGCAGCATAGTCGAATACATAATAAATGCTTCCGTCCAGATTATGCCCTACAGGCAGTACCTGAAATGCCGTGCTTACCAGAGATGTGAAGCCGAACAAATACTTGATGAGCGGCATCATAATCATCTGGAGTACGGTGACCCCGTTACTGATGATAAAAAATACGATAAACTGTGCGATGCCGGGATGCTTTTCCTTAAAATTACTCCAGAAACCGGCCTTTTTAACTTCGCTTTCCATAATTGATTAAACCTCCTGTATTTTACTTTCCTGCAAGTTTCGATTCATATGCTTTATTGGCTTTAGAATTGGCAAAGAAGCCACCAATGATTTTCTTCATTCCTTTGAAGAAATGTCCGTTTACAACTTCTACCATACCGTACGCCATGTCCATGCTGACGGCACCTGCGGTCATCTTTGCAATTCCCCTGAAAGGCATATTATAGATAAACAATATGTTCAAATCAGGCTTTCCTTTGGCCTCGCTCTTTTTCTTCAGGTGTGTGAGGATCCGGTAGATCAGTCTGGCAAGACCGCTTTTGGCATAGTACATCTGGCAGATAGCGTCATTGACACCGAGCTCTCCGGTCCACTTCCCATCCGGGACCGGGTGTCCGAGCAGTGTCTCAAATTCTTTGTCATTGACCTGCTGTACCAATCCGGAATAGTAGGAAGGGAGCGTTTCTTTCTTGTATGGGAAGAAGTCTGTTGACCCTTCAATCTGTACATCTGCCGTCAGCCTGATATCTGCAACACAGGCGCCGATCATAATCTGGTAATTACCTCCTTCGATTTCCCATTGATTTGTTAAGACATTCCAGTAACGGAATGTTTTATCATCAAAAGGAATGGTCACTTCTTTGCTTTCACCTGCTTTTAAAAATACCTTCCTGAATCCTTTCAATTCCTTCACAGGACGGAAAACTTCCTTATCAGGCTTTGAAACATAGAGCTGGGCGACCTCTGCACCGTCCCGTGCGCCTGTGTTTTTAATAGTGAATGTCGCACCCCACTCATCTGTCTTTAAGTCAGAGTATTCGAAAGTAGTATAGGAAAGCCCGTAGCCGAAGGGATATTGTACCCGTACTTTTGCAGTATCATAGTACCGGTAGCCGACGAAGAGGCCCTCCCGGTATTCGGAATTCCGCTCTGTACCCGGGAAGTTCCTGAAGGCCGGTGTGTCTTCATATTTGACCGGATAAGTTTCGCTCAGGCGGCCGGAAGGATTGACTTTGCCGGTCAGTATATCCAGCATTGCACTGGCTCCTGCCTGCCCGGTCAGAAAACCGTGCAGGATAGCCTTACAGCAGTAGTGCCACGGCATTTCAAAAGAAGCACCTGCACTTACTACGCCTACGATATTAGGGTTGACCTGAACCAGTGCCTCGAGAAGGTCAATCTGATTCTGTGGGATACGCATATGTGTACGGTCCATTCCTTCGGATTCGCTGAGTTCGTCCAGACCAAAATAGTAGAGTACGACATCCGCTTTCCCGGCAAGGTCCAGAGCTTCTTTTTTCAGGGCCGCATCTTCACCGCCTGTCCGCTGATAGCCGCGGCTGCATCCTGTAACCTGAAGGTCGTAATTCTGGATGATTCTTTCGGTTATCTCAACGAAAGTAGCATTCACGACAGAAGAGCCTGCCCCCTGATATCTCGGTGCGAAGGCAAAGTCTCCGATGACTGCAACTTTACTCTTGGCGGCAAGAGGGAGAATCTGATCTGTATTCTTTAACAGTACTGCACTTTCACTTGCAGCTTTTCTGGCAAGTCCGTGATGGGCGGTCTCTGAAAAACTGCGTTTCATAGTTTCAGTATTTTCGCTGAGTGTGAGTACCGCATCTAAGAGATGATCCACACAGGAATCCAGTTCTTCCATTTTGAGAGTTCCGTCTTTTATGGACTGCAAAATTTCACGTGCTGAGTCGAGTCCGGGAGTAGGCATTTCGAGGTCAGATCCTGCCAAAACACCGCGGGTATGGCTGTTGGAACCGCCCCAGTCCGTAATGACGATGCCGTCAAAGCCCCATTCATCCCGCAGAATGTCTTTCAGCAAATGTGTGTTTTCATTGGCATATGTACCGTTTACTTCATTGTAGCTTGTCATGATGGCCTTTGCGCCGCCTTCTTTCACGGCGATTTCAAATCCGGTCAGGTAGATTTCCCTCAGAGTACGTTCGTCCAGAACAGAATTCATTGCCATACGGCGCAGTTCCTGGCTATTTACTGCAAAATGCTTTGGACATGCGTACACGCCGCGTTTCTGAATTCCCCTGATATAAGATGCGGCCATCTTTCCGGCAAGATATGGGTCCTCTGAATAATACTCGAAGTTTCTTCCGCATAACGGACTTCTTTTTATATTCAGACCCGGGCCGAGAAGAACGTTGACACCTAAGGAACCTGCTTCCTCACCCAGTGCATCGCCAAGTTCCTGTCCGAGTTCTTCATCCCAGCTGTTTGCCACAGCAGCAGCGGTTGGAAAGCAGGTCGACGGCAGGGATGCATTCAGACCGAGATGGTCTCCGGCGCCGTCCTGTTTGCGGATTCCGTGAGGGCCGTCGGAACAAAAAATAGAAGGGATACCGAGACGCTTAAAATCTCTCGTTTCCCATTCTGACTTTCCACTTAAAAACGCTGCCTTCTCCGCGAGCGTCATTTTATCGATAAGATCCTGATGTTTCACCTGATTCTCCTCCTTTAGTATTGGATAATAAGATTTTAACAGAAGTTTTACATCCGTGCGGGTTTACGCATAAACTGCATTTTTTTTGCACAAATTGCAAAACTGTTAGTAAAATTACATAAAAACAGACACCGAAATTCGTGCATATTGCCAAATTCGGTGTCTGTTTTACATCTTCAAGGGAATTAGAATCTTCAGGTTAAACCAGTTATCCTGCGTGCTGACGTCAACTTCGCCACCGTATTTCCGAACGGTATACCGCAGGCTTTTCAGGCCGTACCCGTGGAACTGGGGCTCTTTCTTAGTCGTTACAGGGAGCTGTTCGTCAAACGTAAGAACCCCCTCATAATAATTTTCAAAGCGTATGATCAGGAAGTTTTTCTGTGTAAATGCGGATACATGAATCAGTCTTTTTTCAGGATCGGCTATTTTTTTCTCACATTCTATCGCGTTATCTAAGGCATTTCCAAAGATGGAGCAGATATCCATGACATCCATGAAGCCAAAGGAACTCCCGTCCACTACGCTGGTCATGGAGATCTGATTTTTCAGGCAATACAAGTTCTTAGAGGTAAGGAGTGTGTCCAGTACCTGGTTCCCGGTTTTATTCTGGGCCTCATAGTGCTGTATTTCTTCTTCCATTTTATCCAGATATTCATTCCTTTTCTGGTCGTTTCCCTCCGACTTGAGGGCAATAATATGGTGCTTCAGGTCGTGATATTTATAGTTGATAATGTCCATCGCTTCCTGAGACTGCTGGTACTGGATATACTGGTTGTGAAGAATGTTCTGTACACTTTCCAGCTCCAGTTTGGTCCGCAGGTCGATCCTCTGGATATGGTAGGCATATAGGATTGCCGCGCCTCCAAGGTCTATGAGAGTCCTGACGTTGAAGATCTCGGCAGTCTGATGTCCGGCAAATGGGGTTGAATTTGACACGAATCCAAGATTGCTCATAAGAAAGACTGCCAGCCCGATGATAATGCAGGCAGTAAGTTCCTTTGAGGTAATCTGAAGCCCGTCTTCGCCGGAGGTTGTTTTCCGGTACAGCACCCACGCCGTAAAAAAAACTGCCGCATAGATCACGACCAGCAATAATACCCGAAGCCAGCCGGCCTGCCAGTTCATGGTATAGTAAAAATAGCAGTCAATCTGCCACTCCAGAGATGCGGCCAGCTCGGCGATAACGAAGGCACGTACACAGTAATAGCCGATGTCCCTGAGATGGGTGTCACAGCAGCGGAAGAGAAAAAGGTACATCAGCCCGACAGCGGCGGCCATACATAGAATCCACCAGAAATCGCCGAGTCCTTTTGTTAAGGTCAGAAAAGCGGCCTGGAGTATAAGCGCTCCGGCAGAGGTAAGGGCCAGCTTCCAGCCATTTATGCGCCGTTTCATCTCCAGAATACACAGGATGCAGGCAAGCCATTCGGCAAGTGCAGTGTACAGCCTCGGGATGTCGGGCAGTATGAGGTTTATATCTGTCTGGTTCATTTAATCTCCCCCCAGTATTTGGTCAGGTCCTGCATAAATGTGTTCATGCGGGGACGGCTCAGCTGCAGGTGTTCTCCCCGGACAACCGCGCACTTGTCCTGAATCCCTTCCACGTGTTCCAGATTAATCAGGTAACACTTGTTGCCGCGGGAAAAACTCATTCCCCCAAATTCTTCCTCTGCGGACTTCATAGTGCCTGATGCCGTGTGGTTCCCGCCTGCGCAGTGGTAGATCAGGTCATGCCCGGCACTTTCTATATAATAGATATCCGATACATTCAGGCGCAGGATGCCGCCTTTCACAGAGACAGTGACGTATTTACTTTCCCGCTTCTTAATTCTGGCTATGGCACGGCTCAATTTCTGGCTGAATGCAAAATAAGAGACCGGCTTCAGGATATAATCGAGAGCATCAACCTCATAGCCCCGGATAGCATACTGCGTCATGTTGGTAATGAAGATGATGACAACTTCTGAATCCTGGCTCCGTATCTCTTCTGCCGCGGTCATGCCGTCCACAAAGCGCATTTGGATATCCATCAGGATAATGTCAAACTGTGCTTTATAACTGGCGACAACGGCATCACCATCCCGGTAGACGGTGATATCGAAGTCTTCATTTGCAGTTTTCCGGTATTCTTGGAGGTACCCGGTCAGCTGTTCGATATAGCTGTCCTCATCCTCTACAATTGCGATTCTGATCATGTGATTCTCCTGTTAGGGCATCTTTTAACCGATGCCCCTCTTAACGAAATGAAAGGGCATGTGTGAAGCATTTCTGTCTGAGTTTACTATAACAAAAACTGCCGCCTGAGACAAGATAAAGCATGTCCGGCAATGCATGATCCAGAACTGGACTGGTTATTTCGTGAATAACTGGATGTTTTTACAGAACCACTTTAGTAGTATCATAGACAGCATCTAAAGGTGAAAGGAAGTATGAACTATGGAACAGAAAAATCAGACAGTTTTAAAGCTTGCCCAGACTGCAATACTGGCCACGCTTTGTTATGTAACATTTACTTATCTTCAGATAAAGATTCCGATGCCGGGGGGAGACGCTACGTCAATCCATATCGGGAATGCATTTTGTGTTCTCGGGGCGCTGCTGCTGGGAGGCTGGTACGGAGGTCTGGCTGGCGCAATCGGGATGACATTTGCGGATATTATGGACCCAATCTACATTACAGGAGCTCCGAAGACATTTGTTTTAAAGCTCTGCATTGGACTGATTGTGGGATTAGTTGCACACCGGATCGCTAAAATTAATGAGAGCAGCGACAAAAAATACATTTTTAAATGGAGTATCATTGCATCTATCGCAGGACTTGGATTCAACGTAATTGCGGATCCGATTGCCGGGTATTTTTATAAGCAGTATATTTTGGGCCAGCCACAGCAGATGGCCGAGGTTCTGGCCAAATGGAGCACAGCAACGACGTTTGTAAATGCGGTGGTATCCACTGTATTAGTGGCGTTCCTCTATAATGCCGTGAGACCGGCACTGCTGAGGTCAGGACTCTTAGTGAAGCCGGGAAAGGCGGCGTAAAGAGCCTGGCAGCAGATACAAGTAACGGACCAGACTGCAGGGATTCGTAATCAGCACTATTTACAATAATTGTATATTTAAGCCTTCCACTGAAAACAATGAAGATGTCAGCAGTGGGAGGCTACTTTATTTTATAGAGGATTACATTGTTAATAATGTATCGATACGGTAGGGATTGAATATCACCATATATTGTGGTAATATATTTTGTACACTACAATAAATGGTATGAAAGGCGTATATAGAGTATGAAGATATGTAAGAGAGACGGAACAGGGGAGACTTACTGCCCGGAAAAAATTAAGGCCGCGATAGGCCGTGCATTTGCGAGTGTTGGCTCTGAGATTACGGAAGAGGAAAAGGAGAGGATATTAACCGGTATTGAGGAAAAGTTTCCGGCACAGGTGATTTCGGGGGAAAAGATACTTTCTGTAGAAGAGATTCAGGATATGGCGGAGCAGACTCTGATGGAGGGGAATTATTACAAAGAAATGAAAAGCTATATCCTCTATCGTGAGGAGCGCACAAGGCGCAGGGAATCCAGACTCAGGATAGAAGCAAAGTTTCAGGATATGCCGCGTCTGGCCGGGGTGCTGGCAGGGATTCAGAAGGAGTTCCCACAGGAAGAGTATGATCTGGACAGGCTGAATGCAAGGTTTCAGGCATTTTTAAGCCCGGGGCTTTCCGGGAAGGAAATGCTGGCAGTCCTGATGAAAGCGGCGGTGGAGCTCACGACACAGGATGCGCCGAAATGGGAGATGATAGCGGCAAGATTCCGGATGCTCCAGTTTGACCTGTCACTGGCGGAGGCAATGGAAACAGCCAATATAAACAGTTTTTATGAGAAGATCAGCTGGCTGACTGAAGAAGGTCTGTATGGAAGTTACATTCTGAAAAGCTATTCAAAAGAAGAGATTGATGAATTCGAGTCATGGATTGACCCACGCAGAAATGACCTGTTTACTTACTCAGGGCTGGACCTGCTTCTTGGACGCTATGTGATTTCGAGCAGAAAGGGTTCGCCTCTTGAGACGCCGCAGGAGATGTTCATGGGGATTGCCATGCATCTTGCGATGAAAGAAACGAATGAAAGAAGCGGCTGGGTGCGCCGTTTCTACGATATGCTGAGTACGCTGAAGGTAACGATGGCTACGCCCACACTTTCAAATGCGAGAAAACCTTACCACCAGCTTTCCTCCTGCTTTATTGATACGGTGCCGGATAGTCTGGACGGGATCTACCGAAGCATTGATAATTTTGCAAAGGTCAGCAAATTCGGCGGCGGTATGGGGATGTATTTTGGAAAAGTGCGTGCGAGCGGCAGTGCCATCCGCGGTTTTGAAGGGGCAGCAGGCGGTGTAATCCGCTGGATCCGGCTGGCAAATGATACGGCCGTTGCCGTGGACCAGCTCGGGGTCCGTCAGGGTGCGGTTGCAGTTTATCTGGATGTATGGCACCGGGATCTGCCGGAATTTTTAAGCCTCAGGACAAACAACGGGGACGAGAGAATGAAAGCCCACGATGTATTCCCAGCGGTCTGTTATCCGGACTATTTCTGGAAACAGGCAAAGGAACACATAGACGGAGACTGGTACCTGATGTGCCCCCATGATATCCTGACAGTGAAAGGATACGCCCTCGAAGATTCTTTTGGGGAAGAATGGGAGGAAAAATATCTGGACTGTGTGCGGGATGAGCGGATCAAGAAGCGTGTCATTCCGATCAAGGATATCCTGCGTCTGATTATCCGGAGTGCGGTTGAGACAGGGACGCCGTTTGCGTTTAACCGGGACCATGTAAACCGTGCAAACCCAAACAGCCATAAAGGAATCATTTACTGCAGCAACCTGTGTACGGAGATTGCACAGAATATGAGCGCCATCGAACTGGTGGAACAGACCACACAGGAGGTGGACGGAGAGAAGGTTGTTGTGACGGTAACAAAGCCGGGAGAGTTCGTTGTATGCAATCTTGCGAGCCTGTCCCTTGGAAATATTCAGGTTGAGAATTTCGAGGAGTTGTCTTATCTTACGGAAAGCGCCGTGCGCGCACTGGATAATGTCATTGACCTGAACTTTTTCCCGGTACCCTATGCAAAGATTAACAACCATAAATACCGCCCTGTGGGTCTGGGGGTAAGCGGGTATCATCATATGCTTGCAAAGCATGGTATTAAGTGGGAGAGTCAGGAGCATCTGGACTTTGTGGAAAAGGTATTTTCCGATATTCACTATGCGGCAGTTCTGGCAAGTACCAATATTGCAGAAGAAAAGGGAAGCTATGAATATTTTGAAGGGAGCGCGTGGCAGACGGGCGAATACTTCCGCCAGAGGAATCTGACAGAGGACAGATGGAAACAGCTTGCCCAGAAAGTTGCCGCACAGGGACTGCGAAACGGCTATCTTCTGGCGACTGCCCCCACAAGCAGTACGAGCATCATAGCCGGGACAACCGCAGGGCTTGACCCGATTATGAACCGGTATTTCCTTGAGGAGAAGAAAAACGGCTTGATGCCGAGGGTTGCACCGGAGCTTTCAATGGAAACATTCTGGTATTATAAGAATGCACACCTGATCGACCAGACGTGGTCCGTCCGTGCATGCGGAATCCGGCAGCGGCATATTGACCAGGCACAGAGCATGAACCTTTATATTACGAATGAATACACCTTCCGGGGCGTGCTGGATTTGTACCTTCTGGCCTGGGAGAAAGGCGTGAAGACGATTTATTATATCAGGTCCAGAAGCCTTGAAGTTGAGGAGTGCGAGGTATGTTCCTCTTAACATAGAGAAAAGGAGAAATTCGACAATGACAGAACTGAGAAAGAAGCCCCTGTTCAATCCTGATGGGGATACAGAAGTAACGAAAAGAAAAATGATCGGGGGTAATACCACCAATCTGAATGATTTTAACCACATGAAATATAACTGGGTCAGCGACTGGTACCGTCAGGCGATGAATAACTTCTGGGTGCCGGAAGAAATCAACCTGAGTGTGGATATGAAGGACTATAAGGTGCTGCCGAAACCAGAGCGGAGGGCATATGATAAGATTCTGTCTTTCCTGATTTTTCTGGACAGCATCCAGACAGCAAATCTCCCCAATATTGGAGAATACATTACTGCAAACGAAGTAAACCTCTGCCTGTCCATCCAGACCTTTCAGGAGGCAGTGCACAGTCAGAGCTACAGCTACATGCTGGATACGATCTGTGAGCCTCAGGAGCGCAACGATGTGCTCTACCAATGGAAAGAGGATGCGCATCTTCTGGAACGTAATGAATTCATCGGGAATCTGTACAATGAATTCCAGAAGGAAAAAAGCCCGGAAATGCTGGTACGGACTTTAGTGGCGAACTATATACTGGAGGGGGTTTATTTTTACAGCGGGTTCATGTTTTTCTACAATCTGGGGAGAAACCGCAGGATGCCCGGATCAGTTCAGGAAATCCGTTACATTAACCGCGATGAGAACACGCACCTGTGGCTGTTTAGAAGCATTCTGATGGAATTGAAAAAGGAAGAGCCGGACCTGTTCACAGACGATAAGGAACGCATTTACAGGGAAATGATCAAAGAAGGCTGTGAACAGGAGATCCGATGGGGACATTACGTGATCGGGGACGAAGTACAGGGACTGAACCGGGACATGGTGACCGATTATATCCAATATCTGGGCAACCTAAGATGCATAGGGCTTGGATTCGGGCCGATCTACGAGGGGCACGAAAAAGAACCTGAAAGTATGGAGTGGGTGAGCCAGTTCTCAAATGCAAATATGATCAAAACAGACTTCTTCGAGGCACGAAGCACCGCCTACGCGAAAAGCAGCGCGCTGGTGGATGATTTGTAAGAGGAGTGGCCGCCTGCAAAAAGTGGTCAGGGACGTACTGGCGGGGGGCGCTTAACGAGGCAAAGTATGTTAACGGGGCAATTTATAATAAAGAGGCTTTGGTATTGTATTGTTTCAAACTTAAACGCGCCCTAGTGTTGCCCGGTATTCTTTTGGGGTTTTTCCGATTAGTTTTTTGAAGGTTTTGGTGAAGTAGTTTACGTCTGCGATGCCGCAGTACTGGGCGACTGTCTGTATCTGCATGTTTGTGGAGTTTAAGAGGAACAGTGCGTGTTCAATACGTTTTTTGTTGACGTATTCGGTGAGGGTGCTTCCGGTTTCTTTTTTGAAGAGGGCAGAGAGGTAGCTGGGATTTACCTGCAGCAGTTCTGCCTGGGCCTTCAGGCCAAGGTCCGCGGTAAGGTCTGAATCAATGCGGGTGAGGACCTTCTGGATGAGCAGGGAGTATCCTTTCATGGAATGGTTCTTTACAAGCAGGCAGTACTTATGCACCATTTCTTTTTGTAACGCAGGAACGTTCTCCAGAGTGGCCAGCATCTCAATCCTGTGGGCAAAGCGGGAAGACAGGCTGTCAATATGGAGCGGGTGTACAGCTCCATTTTCAGCTGCTTTCCTTAGCAGTGTATTGAGGATGATCAGGTAGTTTTTTTCGTTCCGGATCGGGTCGGCGCTGCGTTTTTCCATGACCTGCTGCCCAAAACGGTTAAGTAAGGCCTCTGCCTTGAGTGTCTGCCCCTGGGAAACGGCCAGCATCAGTTCATTTTCACCTGCATAGCGATCCTCCAGAATCTGCATACTGAGGAGCGCTTCTTCAGGTTCTTTATAATCCGGGCGTTCTGCCACGGGATCCAGATCGGCAATGACAGAATTTTCCACATCCTGCAGGGAGAAGTTATCCATCCGGCCCCAGAATCTTTCGCCAAACACATTAATGATAGAGAGAAGGACACTTTCGTCACTCAGCTGTGGGATTCCCTCATAAAATTTTTGGAGCTGGGGATACAGGGCAGCAGGAAGGTTCAGCCTGCGGGCGGTATCAAGAGTCATTTTTTCACTTATATTCATCAGTGCATATGGGCCGATCAGGGCAAATGTGGGTTCATCGGTATCGGGAAGCTGAAATAGAAGATAGCGGTACCAGAATGAATTATTAACCCTGTATATTTTGTTTTCTTCAAATAGTTCAATCCTGTTCCAGAACTGCCCCTGAAAATCAAAATCGGTTTTGATCAGGCTGTACAATCCAAGGGTTATATCAGGGACCGGGTCAGATGATTTTTTTAAAAGTGATACATTCAAATGCAAATTCTGCAGGAGCTTCTGGAACAGTTCAAGATCTGAGTGATATTTCATAATAAATCCTCCTCATATAGGTACAAAGTACTTTTATAAAAAATCGTAGTATTATTATCTATTATCGTATTATTTTGTGCAAATTACAAGAATATATAAAAAAAGTATGATTGTTGCTAAAAATAATCCTCACATAAATAGTAAGAAAGATTTAAAATTAAGTCATGCAGTGTGGCAGTTAAGGCATCATAGCCGGATTGTAAACCGGGATTCCGGTGAGGACGGAAAAAAGAGGAGTGAAAAATGAATCTGAAAAATTATGAAAAGAAGAAAGAGTTTTTAATCTGTGTGGATTCAGACGGCTGTGCAATGGATACAATGGATATCAAGCACATCCGGTGTTTTGGTCCGTGTATGGTGGAGGAGTGGGGGCTTGGGAAGTGGAAAGAGCCGATTCTTGAAAGGTGGAATGAGATCAACCTGTACACCATGACCCGGGGAATCAACCGCTTTAAGGGCCTTGCCAAAATGCTGGGGGAGGTTCATGAAACGTATATGGAAATAGAGGATCTGCCCGCGCTGGAAAAGTGGGTGGAGGAAAGCAGTGAACTGTCAAACCAGGCACTGGCTGATGCGATCAGAGAGAAAGAAAGCGTTGCCCTGAAAAAGGCTCTTTTCTGGTCTGTAAAGGTGAATGAGAAGATTAATGATCTTCCGTTTGACGTGAAAAAACCTTTTTCAGGCGTTAAAGAAGCACTTGCGGCGGCACATGAAAAGGCGGATATTGCGATTGTCTCTTCTGCGAATCTTCAGGCAGTAGAAGAGGAATGGGAATTGTACGGACTGCTGAAACATGTCGACATTTTACTGGCACAGGATACGGGAAGCAAGGCATTCTGTATCGGTGAACTTGTGAAAAAGGGATATAATGTCAGGAATGTGCTTATGACAGGAGATGCGCCGGGGGACTATGAAGCTGCCTCGAAAAACGGGGTGTTCTTTTATCCGATTCTGGTACGCCACGAAAACGAGTCATGGGAAGAGTTTCGGAACGAGGGTGCTTTGAGACTCTTTGACGGAAGTTATGAAGGTGCCTATCAGGAGAAGAAGATAGCTGAGTTTATGGATAACCTTAAGTAATTAAAAAACAAGACGGCTGACAATAAGCCATATAACAGGAGAGGCAGGACGAAAGGAGAATAACATGGTAGATTTGAGACAAAACCCGTATTTTTTATCAGAGGAAGATATTAAGTGGGTAGAGGAAACGATTGACGGTATGAGCGCAGAGGAGAAGGTGGGACAGCTTTTTTTCCAGCTGACGGCATCTCATGATGAAGAGTACCTGAAGGAATTGATGGAGAAGTACCACCTCGGAGGCTGCCGTTATAATCCGGCCCCGGGAAAAGCAATACAGGAACAGAACCGCAAACTTCAGAAATATGCAAAGGTTCCGCTGTTCATTGCCTGCAATACTGAGGCAGGAGGGGACGGGGCATGTGCGGATGGAACGATGATCGGTTCCGGTGTTAAAATTGCTGCAACGGATAAGGAAGAATATGCATTTGCACTCGGCAAAATGGCGAATGAGGAGGCGGCTGCGATCGGCTGCAATATGGCTTTCGCCCCAGTCAGCGATATCCTATACAACTGGGAAAATACAGAAGTTGTGTCACGTGCATTCGGCGGTGATGCAGAGCGTGTGGCACGTATGAGCGCCGCATATCTGGAAGGTGCGCATACGATTGACGGGTTTGCATGTGCCGCCAAGCATTTCCCGGGAAACGGACAGGATTTCAGAGATGCACACCTGTCCAACAATGTGAACTATTTTGATGTAGAAGAGTGGGACAAAACCTATGGAATGGTTTATAAAACTCTGATTGATAAAGGTCTGGATGCCATTATGGGCGGACATATCATGCTGCCGGAATACGCAAAGGCAATCAATCCTGATTTAAAGGATGAAGATATGATGCCTGCTACTTTAAGTCATGAGATTATGACAGTGCTTCTCCGTGAGAAACTCGGATTCAATGGAATGGTGGTAACGGATGCATCCCATATGGTGGCCATGACGGACAGGATGTCCCGTAAGGAAATGCTTCCGAAATCTATCAGCTCAGGATGTGACATGTTCCTGTTCTTCAATGATCCGGATGAAGATTTTAACACGATGCTGGATGCATATAAGAACGGCTTGATCGGCGAAGAGAGAATGAGAGAGGCCTTAACGCGTATTCTCGGACTGAAGGCACATCTCGGCCTGCATAAAAAGGCAAAGGAAGACCTTGTGCCGAAGCCGGAAACAGCAGATGCAGTTCTTGGAAAAGAAGAGCATAAGGAAATGCAGAAGACAATCAGCAATGACTGCATCACCCTTGTAAAATATAAAGACAAAGATGTCCTTCCGCTTACACCTGAGCGCTATAAGAGAATTATGATCGTGCATGTAAAAGGCGCGGAGAATGGCATGTCAGCCCTCATGAAGCTTATGGGAGCAGGCGGAGGAAACCCGGCGGAGGCCTTAAAACAAAGGCTGTGTGACAAAGGCTTTGATGCCTTCATCTATGAAAGCCCTCTGGACCAGATGAAGAAGAAAATAGAGGCCGGGGAAAAACCGGATGTGAACCTGTATTTTGCAGGAAAGAATGCAATTGCCGACTTCGTAAAGGACATGGACCTTGTCATTACACTCTGTGATGTTTCAGGCGGAAGACCGAGCTTTGGATTATCCAAAGGGGGCGGGGAAATCCCGTGGTATGTATTCGAGGTTCCGGTAGTGGCGATCGGATGCGGACAGCCGACGATGCTCGCAGATATTCCTCAGGTTCGCACCTATATCAACACATATGATTCCAAAGATACGACATTCGATGCACTCGTAGAAGATCTGATGGAAGGGGAAGATGCATTCAAGGGGATCGATCCGATTGACAGCTTCTGCGGATTGTTTGACGCGAGACTGTAGTTCAGGGGCTTCAGGATTTCCAGATGGCCTGCTTACTGGTTGTGTTATGTTACGTATGGAAATTAAAACCAGGGTGGTAATGGTTTATTGACTTCTGAAAGTATCTGTGATGTAATAATAAAAGAACTGAAAAACACAGGATAACAGGTACAGGCAGCCGGGAATAAAGATGAGAAAAAACAGCAGAAAAAAGGATAATACAATAGAAAAACGAATGACCGCAGGATGCATTTTGCTTGCAGTAAGCGCGGCCATGACAGTATGGGCAGGAAAATCACCTGATATGGCAGAGTGGTATTCTGCCCATATTTATCCTGTCATCGTATCCACGCTTGGCCGGTTTTCAGGCTTATTCCCGTGGTCTTTGTCAGAGCTGTGTTTTTATACGCTGATCGTACTTCTGATTGGAACACTCATCCATGCAGGTGTGTCGGCATTCCGGTCGAAACAGGGTGGTGCAGTCATGCTGAAATGGGCGTCAGGACTTTTTCTGACAGCATCGGTGCTGCTTTTTCTCTATGTCATGAACTGCGGTATTAATTACAAGAGTGATTCTTTTTCTGAACAGGCAGGATTGTATACATCTGAATATACGGCAGACGATCTGAAGCAGGTATGCATCCGGCTGACAGATGAAGTGAACGCAAGGGCAGACAGGGTGAAACGGGACGGCTCCGGTGTGATGCAGCTGGCTGGCCCGGAAGGTGACGAGGCGGTGGAGGCAATGAAGCAGCTTGGGACACACTACCCGGAACTGGCGGGGTACTATCCCCCGCCTAAGAAACTTCTGCTATCCCAGATTCTATCTTATCAGGGACTAACAGGGATATACCTTCCCTTCACGGTAGAAGCGAATTATAACAAAGATATGACGCCCTACAACATTCCATTTACCGCCTGCCATGAACTGTCCCACCTCAGGGGATTCATGCAGGAAGAAGAAGCCAACTTCATAGCATTTCTTGCATGCAAGGACGCAGGAAGAGTGGACTTCCAGTACAGCGGGTACCTGTCTGGCTGGGTATACAGCATGAACGCGCTCCACAGAGCCGATGCAGAAGCATGGGAAGAAGTCCGCCCCCTGCTTGGCGGGAACGTGGAGGCAGACCTAAAGGCCAACAATCAGTTCTGGGCAAAGTACGACGGTGCAGTAGCCGAAGTCTCTAATAAAGTCAATGATACATACCTCAAGGCAAACGGACAGTCAGACGGCGTGCAGAGCTATGGAAGGATGGTCGACCTGATTGTGGCTTACTTTAAAAATTGACTTTTTCAATTATTTATGCTATTCTAAGTACATAAAAGGAGCAATCGCCAAAAGTGGTTGACCTGCTGAATGTTAAGAAAACACCCTGACTCGTCAAAGTAGAGGGTGTTTTCTTTTACGTTTTACTGACTTATTAAATAAACTAAGGTCAGCAATGCAATGATAAACATGCCAAAAGACATCAAATCTTTGAAATCAAATGGTTTTTTATCCATACGCATCACCTCCCATCTATGTAAGATGAAAGGTCAACACACCCTATACACAAATTGCTCCTTATTAAATGTTATCATAGCAATTGCTGTTTCTCAATACATTTACAATTATAAATAAACTGTGAAAAAGGGCTTGCAATTTACCAAAGGATATGATAATATAAACAACGGTCACTGTAAAAGCAGCGGCATAATATTGTACAATGGCCCCGTGGTCAAGCGGTTAAGACATCGCCCTTTCACGGCGGTAACACGGGTTCGATTCCCGTCGGGGTCATTATGGCGCAGTAGCCAAGCGGTAAGGCGTGGGTCTGCAACACCCTGATCACCGGTTCAAATCCGGTCTGTGCCTCTTATGTAAAGCAAAGGAAATGCTGTAAATTTAGTGTTTCCTTTGTTTTTTTGTATTTAAAGTGTTGACAAATCCTTAACGAATTTTTAAGGGTAAATAGAAAATCTGTAATTAATGAGATGATGTCATATGAAATATCCTGAACGGATGAAAGAATTACGACAGGATCTGGATTTATCCCAAGAAAAAATAGCCAAAATGTTAGGTGTGGCTCAAACAACATATTCTCAATATGAACTTGATAAGCGTTCTATACCGATTGTTTATCTTGTAGCTCTTTGCAAGTTTTATAATGTGTCTGCCGATTATATGTTAGGTTTGACTGATAAAAAATAGTACCTATAGATAACTTGTTAATTTCTAGGGGTACTATTTTCATATTGACAATTTCACTGAAAAGATGTAAAATTATAAAAAATGAATGATTCATTCAGAGGAGGGGCGATTTTGAACGAACGAATGAAAATTACTGCTGATGCGGCGGCAATGCTGTTCTTAAGGCAGGGGTATTCTAAAACACAGATCAGTCATATTGCCAAGGCTGTAGGGGTTTCTGTTGGTACGATATACCTCGATTTTAGTGGGAAAAAGGAGATATTAAATTTCATATTGGCTTCAATCATTGATCCGGATTTTGTAAACCACGAGTTTGAACGTCCGATTACAAATGATTTATTTATAGGAATTGAAACTAAAATTGTCACGTTATTTGAAGATATAGGTACAGAGTTTTCCCGCCATCTTGAAAATAATGCTATCGGTTATACTTTCGGGGAACTTATCTCTGATTCTTTTGATCTTTTGGCTCAATACGCAGTAGGCTGTCTGTTTATCGAGAAGAATTATTTTGATTTCAAATATTTAAGTGATCATTACCGGGAATATCGGAAGAAATTTTTTGCAGCCATGAGACAGTATTTATCTATCTTCATGGACAGAGGGGATGTCAGGCAATTGGAAGATCTGGACCTGAACGTGATGTATATCACGGAAACCCTGTCCTGGTGGGCTATGGATATGCGTTACACCTCTTTTGAAATAAGTGAAATTTCGTTGGAGAGTGCTAAAAAAATATGTATAGATAATATTACAGCAGCATATAAAAAACAAAATTAACAGGGCTTACAGTGCCCTTTAATTTTTACAAGTAATATGAATGAATAATTCATTTAGAAAGTGGGGATTATTTATGATAACTAAAAACCATGTTATATTTTGTGCACCTGTATTACTCTGCCTGCTGCTATTCGCAGGATGTTCCAAGACAGATACCCATGAGACTGCAAATGAATTACGGTTTTCTCTGACTGATATATCAGATATCACGATATCCTATGACGAGGAAGACATCACTTTTTATGATTCTGATGACGATACGTTAATAATAAAGGAATACATGACGGTAAAAAAGAAGAGTTATTTTGCCAAAGTAAAACAGAGAAAAAACAGTCTTCACATCAGTGAAGGCGGGAAACCGATTTTTAAAGGCGATTTTAACCGTCATATTGAAATTTATCTACCATTGTCCTATCAAAACAATCTTTCAATTACAACGACGGACGGAAACATTAATTTATCTGATATCGATTTAAATGTATCAGATCTCCAGATTGACAGTACATCGGGAACCGTACAGGTCAGCCACGCACAGGCAGATCAGATGCATCTGTCATCAACAAGCGGTACGTTCAAATTAGGCAGTTTAACGGCAGAGTCGATCTCGATTAAAACCACAAGCGGAAATGTTATGTGTAAAGAAATAGACGGAAGTGTCACCTATACTTCTACCAGCGGCAATGCTGAATTTCAGTCAGCTATCGGTTTCGGCAGATTTACAGCAGAAAATTCCGGCAGACTGTCGGTGTGCTACACAAACGTTGACGGCGATCTGACGTTATTTAATAAAAACGATAACATTAATCTGGTACTTCCCAAAAATCTGGAATTTGAATTTGAAGCCATTACAAAAAACGGTGCTATATCCACGAATTTTCAAAAACAAATTGAAACTGACGGGGACAAAATAATTGGAACCATAGGTGGCAATCCAACGGCTGTGGTTAAGGTGGAAACTAAGAACGGGAATATTAAGGTAAAGCAATAAAATTGAGACGTTTCGTTAATAATGAGTCTTATAAAAAATAGAGCTGTCCAATACTGGGCGGCTCAAATTTTTTAGAGCAAATAACAAAAGGAAATACACCTCAATTTGAAATTTTTAGATACTTTTTATAGAAGTTGCTGCTGTTTATACCCTATGTTCGCATGCAGGAACATAAGATATCCGGGTGGACAAGATAAGAAATGCTGAACGCAAGATTGATAATCGACGAAAACATGAAAAATGAATAAGATGAAGTCAAGAAATATTTCTGAATTAAAAATATAAAGGAGACAAGAAAATGAGATTAAACAAAATGAGAGAAATTTTGGACAATAACGGAACAACAGTCAACACAAGAATCTGGAGTTCATGGCCTACAATCGTGGAGGCGGCAGCATCAACGGGAAGTTTTGATTATTTTGAATTTCTTGCAGAATATGCACCGTTTTCACTCAATGACCTTGAGAATTTTGTAAGAGCATGTGAGTTATATGACACTGGCTCTATGATTAAGGTGGATTTCCAGAACAGAGCCTATGTAGCGCAGAAAGCGGCAGCTGTAGGATTTCAGGCAATTCTTTTTACAGATCATGAGACACCGGAGCAGGTTAGAGAAACGATTCAGCTAGTATCACCAAAAACCCCTGAAGATGACGGGAAATTCGGATACCCGAATGCAAGATGGATCAAATACCATCCGGAACTGAAACAGATGGAATATGCAGCGATGAACAGAAGCCTCGTAAAGGCATTCATGATTGAGAAAAAGGAAGCTATGGACAACATTGAAGAAATCTGTTCTATCCCCGGAGTGGACATGGTACAGTTCGGACCTTCAGATTATTGCATGAGTCGTGGATGGAACTGTGCAGACCATCAGGATGATATTAAAGAAGCACATGAGAAGATGATTAAAGTGGCATTAGAGCATGGAGTCAATCCGAGAGTTGAAATTGCTACTCTCGAAGATGCGCAGTATTACAGAGATTTAGGTGTAAAGCATTTCTGTATTTTGGATCAGATGGATATTCTGATGAATGCATGGACAGGCACATGTGCCGAAGTTAAGAAGATGGCTGGGAAAATGAAATAATCACGAAGACTGACACGATATGGCACAGAGATGTGTCTGATAAAAAATATGTATGCTGTAAGAAAGGGATGTTCGATATGAGTATGCTGGATAAGATTATTATTATGCTGACACATAATGACAAAACAGTTCCGAACGCAATTGAATTGTTTGAAGAGAATAAAGATTTGCCGATTCAGTACTGGGGATTTAAAGATGTCGGAATGGCACCGGATAAAATGAAGCTCCTTTGTACAAAGATGAGGGAAGCAGGCAAGACCTCTTTTCTGGAAGTAGTTTCCTATACCGAAGAAGAATGTATGAGAGGTGCCGAAATAGCAGTAGAATGTGGATTTGATTATCTGTTGGGAACGCTTTACTATGAAAGTGTTGCTGAGTATATCAAAAAACAGGGTTTGAAATACTGTCCGTTTGCAGGAAAGGTTTCTGGAAGCCCAAGTATTTTGGAAGGAACATTGAAAGAAATGCTTGCACAGGAGGCTGAATTTGCAGAGAACGGTGTTTTTGGTACAGATTTACTTGGATACCGTTATACGGAAGGGGACCCGAATATCTTGTCGGCAGAGTACATAAAATACGCAAAACGTCCGGTTGTTCTGGCCGGCAGTATTGGCACCGAAGAACGCATAAAGCTGGTTAAAGATATGAATCCGTGGACATTTACAATGGGAAGTGCTCTTTTCACAGAGAATTTTGTGAGTGGCGGCTCTTTTAGGGAAAATCTGGAATATGTTGTTGATTTTCTGAAAACCTTATAAAAGTTTAAAATTATATCTGACCTGTAGAATGGAGGTGCAATCTTGAATTTAGAGGAACAGAAGGAAAGAATGCTTTCAGGGAAAATGTACAATGATCTGGATGAAGTATTAGTCACAGCAAGAAAAGAAACCGTATTCCTTACAAATGAATATAATAAATCTTATGGTCAGCCTCCTGAAGTCAGAGAAGCAATTCTAGAAAAACTGCTCGGAAAGATGGGGCAGGATGTATTTTTTGAACCTGATTTCAGATGTGAATTCGGGTTCCATATATCAATAGGAAATCATTTCTATGCGAACTTTGACTGCGTCATGTTAGATGGCGGAGGAATTGTCATAGGTGATAATGTCATGTTTGGTCCCCGGGTCGGCATCTATACAAGCAGGCATGCGTTTGATGCTGAGGAGCGTGCAAAAGGTGCCTGCTTTGCCAAACCAGTCAGAATCGGTAATAATGTTTGGATTGGCGGAGGCGTGCATATAGACCACGGTGTGACCATAGGTGATAATACGATTATCGGCGCAGGCAGTGTTATTACAAGGGATATACCGGCTGATACTGTTGCAGCGGGAGTTCCGTGCAGAGTGATCAGGAAAATCACAAAACAGGATAAAACCGATTATCTGGACTTTCTGAGAAAAGAATATAAGTAATACAGACAGATGACGAGGCCGTCTTGAAATTGTCTTTCATAAATATAAAGGTATTTGTGAAGGCAGTTCTCAGGACGGCTTTTTACATTCCGTTTTTCGGAAGATTTATGTATTGTGTACATTCAAAGGAGCATTACGAACCATATGGAAAACGAAGGAAAATATTACCAAAAACAAATGGACGAAATAGGTTTCTTTACATCTCAATGTAAAGGATAATTATATGAAGAACGGTTAAATGTGTCTAAAATTCATATAAACACATGGCAGAATAAGAAATGTGTTGTGCAAGATACATAATCGTGGTGCCTCTGTATTGGGTTTATAATGAAATTGCAAAATAGTTGAAGTACATACGCAAGGAGGAGAAGAGAATGCCAAAATATGTGATACAGCCTTACACAAAACCGAGTTATGATTTAAGCTACTTCGAAAATTTTTCTGCAGAGAGACTGAAAGCAGTCGCCCTCATGGCAGAGGTTGGACTTCCGCTGTATAAGATCCATCATTCTATAGCTATTGGTGATGTGGCTCTGCTGATAGCAGACGGAGTTGAAAAAGAGCTGGGAATTAAAGTAGACAGATATGTGTGTGAAATCGGTGCATTGCTCCATGATGTAGGGATCAGCCAGATTCAAAAGGATGATATGCCGGAGCATGCATTTATCGGTGCTCAGATTGCAAGGGATGCGGGATATTGCGAAGAGATTGCCAGATGTATTGAACTGCATGATTTTGCAGGTCTTACAAAGGAATATGTACAGGGGGCAAATCTTCCTTGTGTAATCGATAAAGAGGACAAACTGCCGGAGTCCTGGGAGGAAAAGATCGTGGCATATGCCGATATGATTGTTTCACTGGAAGGAGAATGGTTCATGGATGTATGGAATGATGATACCTGCGCATGCAGGGCATATTATGACCTGCTTTCCATCGTATTTAAGACGAGGACTGGCAGGGTCTTAAGTAAAGACCATCCCCAGTTTAAACACGAGATTGAGTTCAACAGAGAAATGAGAAGATTTATCCCGCGTGAAGTTTACGAAACAATCCGACCAAGAATTAACCGTATGAGGGAAACAATCACAATGAGCGGTGAGAGCTTGCCATTCCCGGCTCTGGATTGCTGGGAATAAATGTTTTGGACAGACCGGATAGGAGGCAGAGGAAAATGAAGCTAAGGGATGTGGTTCAAAAAAAGGGATACAGGCAGGATAAAGTGTCTACGGCAATTACATTGCTGCCATTTGTGATTTTAGTATTGAGTATGATTTATATTTCATCACAAAACCAGTACTTCTTTACTGCGAGGAATATATCGAGTATTCTGCTCCAGACTTCTTCACTTGCAGTGATGTCTGTGGGGATGACGTTTGTCCTGATCGGTGGAGGTATAGACCTTTCAATTCCTCCGGTAATGGCTATGTCGGCCATACTTGGAGTGATGTATATGAGCAAAGGCGGAAATTCAGTTACTGCATTCTTCATTATGATTGGGACAGGAGTGCTCTGTGGGATGATTAATGGTTTCGCAATCGCATATCTGAACATGATTCCTTTTGTAGTCACATTATCTATGCAGATGATAACGTATGGATTCTGTATGTGGATTACAAATGCAATCGGGGTCACGGGAATGAAGGAATCGTTTAAAAACACAGTACTTTTTAATATTGGAGGCTTTGCACTTCCAATTTTCCTGATGCTGCTGATCATGATCGTCGCACAGGTGTTTCTAAAAAAATCATTTTTAGGGCGCTGGCTGTATCTGGCGGGGACGAATACTAAAATGGCGGAAGTGTCTGGAATTCCGGCTAAACGAGTAGTATTTGGGACTTATTTAATATCCGGGTTTATGGCGGGTCTGGCTGGCATGATACTAAGTGCGAGGATGAATTCAGCTTCGGCTACATTTGGAGAAGATGTGATCGTAATGGATATAGTAGGAGCTGCAGTTGTCGGCGGGGCAAGCACCAACGGAGGTGTAGGGACAGCTTTCGGGGCAGTATTCGGAGCTGTTTTCATTACGATAATCAGCAACTTCACGAATATGTTACATATCCAGTACAACATGATACTGGTCATAAAAGGAATCCTAATTATCGTATTTGTAGCACTTGACATGGTAAAACAGGGCAGGAGGGAAACGAGATGAATGAAGCAATTTTACAGATGCGTCAGATTACAAAAAGTTTCTCTGCAAATAAGGTCCTTCGTGGAATCGACCTAGAAGCATACAGAGGTGAAGTGCTGGCACTGATAGGAGCTAACGGGGCTGGAAAGAGTACGATGATGAATATTTTGTGCGGAATTTATCAGGAAGACAGCGGTGAAATACTGATTGACGGAACTAAGGTAAAATTCAAGAATCCCACAGAAGCCATTGATCATGGGATTGCGTTTGTACAGCAGGAAATGGCACTGATGCCTACGATGTCGATTGTTGACAACCTGTTTTTGAATAATTTTCAGGTGAAAAGGGGGCTGATTGACTACAAAAGCAGTAAGAAGAAATGTGTGGAAGTATTGAAGAAGCTGGGATGTAACTACTCGCCGGATACGCTTGTTAAAAGCCTTGGCGCCGGGGACCGCCAGCTGGTCCAGATCTCAAGGGCATTACTGAGCAATCCACAGATTATTATTTTTGATGAGGCAACGTCATCCCTTACACTGCCTGAGAAGGAAAGGCTTTTTCATGTAATTGAACAATTGCGGAAAGAAAATGTTGCCATTATATATATTACACATATGATGGATGAAATTTTTTCCATCTGTCAGCGTGTAATGGTATTAAGAGGCGGTATTACAGCAGGAAAAGAGTTGGTATCCAGAGTAACTCATGCGGATCTGGTCAAGATGATGATCGGGGATAAGGTAGAGGAGCTTACCGGTTCCAGACAAACAGTGGGAAAGACGGATAAAGCTGCTCCTGTTGTCATGAAGGTAGAAGATATAACAAGAAAAGGTGTTGTAGAAAAGGTCAGCTTTGATTTGCGGGAAGGCGAGGTGGTAGGGCTCTGGGGACTGATGGGGGCCGGAAGAACAGAAGTTGTACGGTGCATTACAGGATTGGACCCGATTGATGGAGGAACGGTTTCAATAGCAGACGGAAAAGGAAATCTGAAAAAGATCCCGCCGAAAAAAATGATAGGAAATGTAGCGCTTATAACAGAAGACCGGCGTGTAGACGGACTTGCACTGGAAATGTCAGTGAAGGATAATATGACATCTGCAAATCTGAGAAACCTGACGGGAAAAATCCCCGGATTCCTGGATAAGCAAAAGGAACTTGCAGTCTGTGAAAAGTATGTAAAAGAGTTGGAAACGAAGGTTGCGAGCCTAAACCAGCCGATCAGCACGCTGAGCGGCGGCAATCAGCAGAAGGTGATTCTTGGGCGGTGGCTCCAGAAAGATTTGAAGGTATTCATTTTGGATGAGCCGACCAGAGGGCTTGATATTGGAGCCAAAGCTGATGTCATGAACGTAATTCACGATCTTTCAAAGAAAGGTGCAGCCGTGCTCGTTATCATGTCTGACATTGATGAGTTGATGAGCGTCAGCCAGAGATATCTGGTAATGCATAACGGGAAAATTGTAAAGGAACTTCCGGGTGGATCGAGCCAGACAGATTTGATGGCAGCGGCTTTACAGTGAAAGGAGGTGATCAGCGTGCAAAAAACAAAAAGCGGGTTTAACTGGAAAGAGTTTTTAATGAAGTACAGTTTTGTGATTATTATTATTCTGGTGTTTGTATATTTCTCACTGGTGACGGATCATTTTTGTACAGTTGGAAATATTATCTCAATGCTGCATACCGCTGCCCCGAACTTCGTGTTTGCTGCAGGAGCCGCTATGATTATAGTGACTGGAAAAGTAGACTTGTCAATCGGCTCTGTTATGTATCTTTCCACGGCGGTTTTTACGGTATTGATCAATGCGGGGGCGAATGTCTGGCTGTCAGTACTGGCAGCGGCAGGCGCAGGACTTCTGGCAGGGCTGCTGAATGGATTTTTAATTATTGCACTGAAAGTAACACCTATGATTGCGACAATGGGAACGATGATAGCAATCAGGGGAGTATCCAGATCCATTTGTGGCGGGATGCCTTTATCACTGCCGGAAAGTATAAGGAGTATTGGGGCACTAAAGATCGGACCGGTATTTTTAGATGTTATCATAGCACTTTTGGCTCTGGTCTTAATTTATATAGTGCACAGCAGGACGAAATTCGGAAGACTGGTAACAGCGATCGGGAACGATGAGAAGATTGCGGTAAAGCTGGGGATTAGCGTTTCTAAAATAATAATGGCGGATTATCTTCTTTCCGCGTTACTGGCATCCATCAGTGGCCTGATGCTTTCAATGCAGGTCGGGGGAGTGACACTTGCATTCGGGCAGGGGAAAGAATTCACAGCCATTGCAATTTGTGTAATCGGCGGGTTCAGCATGTTCGGGGGAACCGGCCATGTATTAAAAGGACTTCCGATA
Organism: Clostridium sp. AF19-22AC; assembly: GCF_003479085.1. NCBI lineage: Bacteria > Bacillati > Bacillota > Clostridia > Eubacteriales > Clostridiaceae > Clostridium > Clostridium sp. AF19-22AC. The sequence continues at coordinate 112,447 of NZ_QUGN01000005.1, forward strand.
GGCGTCATGACGTTAACAGTCATTGAGGCAGGGCTGAACTTTATGGGGGTTTCACCATATGCATACCGGTTTGTGCAGGGCGGTATCATTTTCATAGCGATGTATGCCCAGTCATACCAGTCATTAGTACAGGTAAAAAAGGAAAAGAACGAGACAGCAGAACAATAGAATAGGAGATTAAGAATATGAAAAAGAAATTAAGTAGTATTATCTGTTTAGTTTTAAGTATGATGTTAATATTAACCGCATGCGGAGGCGGCGGAAGCAAAGAAGAGGGGAAGGAAGAAACATCAAAAGATGATACCCAGACGATCAGGGTAGGTGTATCCTGGCATGAGATGCAGAGTATAAACGTAACAGTGTGGAGTGACTACATGAAGAAATTCGGTGAGGAGAAGGGGCCGGAATATGGAGTAGATTTCGAATGGATTGAAGTAGTGGGTGATGCAACACCGGTACAGGAGGCATCTAACATTCAGGATTTAATTAATCAACAGGTAGATGTCATGGTTATCTGGTGCAATAATGCTGAGACAATAGGTGAGTCGATCCAGAAAGCACAGGATGCGGGGATTAAAGTGGTGACACTTGACCATCAGGATGCCGGGAAGCTGGCAGACGCCCATGTGGGACAGGATACGCTCGACCAGTCGATCGTGGCAAGCGAGGCTCTGGCAGACATTCTGGAAGAAGACGGCGTAAAAGATGCTAAGGCAATCGAACTTTTTGGAAGCTTAGGAGATCCGAACTCCGTAAAACGTTCTGAAGGCTGGAAACAGGTAGAAGAAGAGCGGGGACTGTGGGAAACAGTTACAACGGTACCTACGGAGTGGAAGACAGAAAACTTTAAGAGTGGCTTAAGCAATGCCCTGGCAGCCAATCCGGATGCAGAAGTGCTTTATGTGGCAAGTGACTTTGCATTCTCAGCAGTACAGTCAGCACTGGAGGAAGCCGGACGCTGGAAAAAGCGCGGAGAAGAAGGACATATGTATATCTGTACACAGGATATCACTCCGCAGGCATATCAGCCGTTCGTAGACGGATATATCGACAGCGGTGTACCTTTCGATAATATCGCTCACGCTGAAAAGGTTGTTGAAGTAGTGGCGGATCTCTATCTGGGGAATTCTGTTGAGAAGGAAAACTGGGTGAAGAGTCCCGCGGTAACGTCCGATAATATTGAAACGGAAACATCAGTCTGGGCAAGGGACTATCAGGACACTGTAGAATAAAAGAAAGAGGTATGAAATGGCAAATATAAGAAGGAAACTTGAATTTGAACCGACTTTTCAAATAGAGAATTATAACGGTTTTTCCGATGCCAGACACAGGGGGATTTCCTTGATGGCAGAAATGGGCCTTCCTCTGTATAAGATCCACCATTCCATTGTAATAGCCGATGCAGCATTAATGATTGCAGATGAAGTGCAGTCTCAGACAGGGGTAAAAGTAGACCTTGAAACCTGTGAAATAGGAGCTTTGCTGCATGATGTGGGAATCAGCCAGATTGTTTCTGATGATATGCCTGAACATACATATATAGGTGCACAGATTGCCCGTGCGGCGGGATTTTCAGAAGAGATTGCAAGATGTATCGAGCTGCATGACAGTGCGGGGCTTGTGAAGGAGTATTGTGATTTACTCCAGCTTCCCATTTCATGCGAAGGAAATGACGATTTGGTTCCGCGTACATGGGAAGAAAAGATTGTAGCATATGCTGATCAGATTATTTCTCTGGAAGGGGAATGGGAGATTGATGTATGGAACGATGACATCGGACCTGCGAGAGCCGTGTATCAATATCTGGCAATCCCGTTGAAAATCAGGCAGGGAATGATTCTGCCGTTTGACCATCCGCAGATTACGAGGATGATTGAGTTTAATAAAGAGATGCGGAGATTCGCACCCAGAGAACGATATGAGCGTGAACTGAGGTCAGGGATAGAACGCATGATATGTACAACTGAGGCAGCAGGAATCAAGGTGCCATTCTTTTCTTATACAGAATGGCCCCCTCGAAAATTAATTTGGCAGTAAACGTTCGCCTCATATGATTGATAAGATTAATACAGGTAAAAAACTGCTGCACGAATGCACCAGATAATGACAGGGATTCCCGTAGAGGGGTCCCTGCTTTTCTGTTCTCAGAATATCCCATCATTGTGTTTCCGGCACCATTGCTCCAGAAGCTAAAGCTTGCTCACTCATATTTGTATTCGATAGAAATCAAAGGACAAGATAAGAAAGGCCCTGCGCAAGATTGATAATCGACGGAATGCCTCCGAATTATTATGATGTAAGTAGAAATTAAGAAGTATAAAGGAGATGGAAATATGAAGATTGTAGTATTGGATGGATATACATTAAATCCCGGTGATCTGGACTGGGAGGGACTGAAGAACTTGGGGGAAGTTACCGTGTATGACAGGACTTCCCTGATGGATGTAAAAGAGACGATTGACAGAATAGGAAATGCAGAAGCTGTGTTAACAAATAAGACACCGCTTCCTGAAAAAGTATTTCAAGAATGCCCAAATATAAAATATGTAGGGGTACTTGCTACCGGGTATAATGTGGTGGATATTGAAGCAGCGAAAAAAAACGGAATATTTGTGACAAATATTCCAACATATGGTACAGATGCCGTTGGACAGTTCGCGATTGCGCTGCTTCTGGAAATCTGCCATCATATCGGGCATCACAGCGAAGCAGTGCATGAGGGCGCATGGGAGAGGAATCCGGACTGGTGCTTCTGGGACTACCCATTGATCGAGCTTGCGGGGAAGACGATGGGGATTATTGGTTTCGGGCGTATCGGACAGGCAACAGGACGAATTGCAAAAGCATTGGGAATGACAGTGATTGCTAATGATGAATACCCAAATGACAGTGGCAGAGAGATTGCCGAATATGTGACAAGAGATGAACTGTTTGAAAAGTCGGACGTTATTGCGGTACACTGTCCGCTGTTTCCTTCTACAGAGGGGATCATCTGTAAGGGAAATATCAGCAAGATGAAAGACGGGGTTATTATTCTGAATAATTCGAGAGGACCCCTTGTAGTGGAGCAGGATCTGGCAGATGCTTTGAATTCTGGTAAAGTGTATGCGGCAGGGCTGGATGTTGTATCTACAGAGCCGGTCAGAAATGATAATCCACTATTAAAAGCAAAGAACTGTGTGATCACTCCCCATATTTCATGGGCGCCAAGAGAATCGAGACTCCGCCTGATGAATATAGCAGTGGATAATTTGAAAGCATTTGTAGATGGAAATGCAGTAAATGTAGTGAATCGCTGACTGGAAGTATTTTTATCCTGAATGAAAGGAAGGGATGTGGATTATGAAGGTACTAATGGGGCTGGATCTGGGAACGACCGCTATGAAGATTGCCTTATTTGATGAGAGGGGCAATATCCTTGCTGTTACAACGCAGGAATATGATTTGCTTACCCCTGAAACGAATTATGTGGAAGAAAAACCTGAGGTATATTGGGAAGCGTTTCAGAAGGGTCTGGCTGATTTGAAGAGACAGTACAGGTTAGCGGAAAATGAAGAAGTTACGATGGCAATGTCTGCACAGGGAGAGACACTATTCGTGCTGGATGAAGAGGGAAGACCCCTTCGCAATGCGATTGTCTGGATGGATAACCGTGCAGTCGAAGAAGCAAAAGAATTAGAAGCAAGATTCAGCAATGAAGTCTGCTACCGGAAAACCGGTCAGGTTGGTTTTGAGGCATGCTGGCCGGCATCGAAGATTCTTTGGATCAGGAAGCATGAGCCCGAAGTATTTGCAGCGGCTAAAAAATATTTACTGATTGAAGATTATTTTATCTATAAATTAACCGGAAAGTATGCGACAGAACCTTCTTTAGTCTGTTCATCAACGTACTGGGACATTATTGACCGTGAGTACTGGAAAGAAATGCTGGATTATCTGGAGATTAAAGAAGAACAGCTCGCACCGGTCGTTGAGTCCGGAAATGTAATAGGACGGATACTGCCGGAAGTGGCAGAGGAACTAGGAATCAGCAAAAATATGACAGTATGTACCGGTGCGCTGGATCAGGCGGCGGGGGCCATCGGTGCGGGTAATGTCCGGCAGGGAATGTTTTCAGAAACAATCGGTGCGGCTTTGGCAGTGTGTGTGCCGGTGAATGAACCGGTATTCGATCCGGCAGGAAAGATGCCTCTGTTTTGTTTTCCATTGAAGGGCATGTATATGATACACACATTTACAAACGGCGGGATGACGCTGCGCTGGTTCAGGGATAAATTTTGTGAACTGGAAATGCTCATGGAAAAGAATGATTGTGGAGACTCCTATGACATGATCGGAAGGCAGGCCGCAGACGTTCCGGCCGGATGTGACGGACTGGTTATGCTTCCTCATTTAGCAGGTTCTCTGGCACCGGATGCCAATGCAAAGGCAAAAGGCGTCTGGTTTGGTTTTACGTTACAGCATACAAGAGCCCATTTCATGAGGGCAATTATGGAATCACTCGGCTATATTTTAAAAAGAAATATTGATTCTCTTCAGGATATGGGGATACAGGTCAGGGAAATCCGGTCTTTGGGAGGCGGGGCGAAAAGCCGGATATGGTGCCAGATCAAGGCCGATATCAATCAGGTAACTCTGGAAACAGTAAAATCCAAAGAGGCGGCTGCTCTGGGGGCTGCAATTCTGGCAGGGACGGCAGCAGGTATATTTAACAGTGTGGAAAGCGCTGTGGACAGTATGGTAGAAGTGAAGGAGCAAATACTGCCCTCCAGTGAGCATGAAGAAGCATACATGGAAGGCTATCGTATGTACAATCAGTTGTTTCATGATTTGGCAGAATGTTTTGAAAAGACGAAGTAGGAGAGGGGTGAAAGTATGAAAGTGATAAGTAAAAACGAAACAAAAGTCTCACTGGACGGACCAGAGGTGTGCAGAGAATATATCTGTACAGGAAAGATTACATTTGGATCATCAACACTGCTTCCGGGGCAGACAGGGGGGATTGATTCCGGACATCCGGATTCGCATGAAGCATTTTTTGTAAGCAGAGGGCACATAATCATGCGAAATCCTAAGAGTGGGGAACATTTTGAACTGGAGGAAGGTGATGTGATTCTTGTGGAAGAGGGAGAACCACATGAGCTTACAAACATAGGTATGGAGCCTGCCATAATTACATGGAGCTGTGCGCCAAGCCATATTCAGTGACTAATGGAGCATTATCTAAAAAAGAACAGGAGGATGATTGATATGAGACAGCCAAGAATCGGGATTGTCGGAGTAACTTGTGAATTTGAGAGTGGGGGACAGCGTGCAGAAGAACTGGTTAAGGGAATAGGGGCTGCTCTTGCTGAACAGAATGTAGAAATAATTTATGCACCAAAGGTAGCATGGGATTCATCAGATGCAATCTGTGTCTGTAAAGAGTTAAAAAAATCGGAACTGGATGCCCTCGTGATTGTAGAAGCTACCTGGATTATGGATTCCATGCAGTACATATTTATAAACGAACTCCAACTGCCTACGGTATTCTGGGCAGTACCCTATACAGAGACATTTTCCATAGGGTGTGTACAGCATTTCGGTTCCATTTTGAAGGCGCAGGGTATAGAATATGAATATGTTTACGGATTGCCGGATAATGAAGAAGCCGTGCAGAAGGTTAAGGCGGTGGCAGAAGCCGGACAGATTATGAAAGCAGTAAAGGGCATGAGGCTTGCACTCGTAGGCCCGAGACAGACATGGAGAGTTGCGGGTCCTCAGGACATGAGCAATGAAGAATGGGAGTTCTCAAAGAAATTCGGAGTGACTTTGGTCCATGTAGAAATGGGAGAGATTTTATATCTCGCAGAAAATGTCAGTGATGAGAAGGCCGATGAAGTTTTAAAATGTTTATCAAAGCGTACAGGTATTGTGAAGGCAGATGCCCAGACAATGCAGTATATGGCAAAAATTTATCTGGCCGTGAAGGAAATTATTGAAAAATATTCTCTGGATGCAATGGCGGCGGAATGCTATCCGATGTTTAGCGGGTTGATGAACCTCACTTCTTCGTGGCTAGCGGATGAAGGCATTGTTGTAGATACAGAAGGGGATATTGGACATACGATGGTGATGTATATGCTGAACCTGATTGCAAAAGGCGGGGCATGTGCATTGGGGGAAGTAGGAAGTATGGATGATGAGAATAATATTCTGGCACTGGCACATGAGGGGAGCACGGCGCATTCACTTGCAGAGGACATCAGCAAAGTTCAGATATCACAGAGCGGTGAAAAAGGTACCTTTGTAGGAGTTCCGCTAAAACCAATGGAGACCGTAACAATTTCAAGTATTACAGGTGCAAGGGGATGCTATAAATTACTCGTAGACCACGCAGAGGTTGTACAGGCTTCTAAAGAGGAATGGATAGAAGGAGGCGAGAAGCTGCTGGTAAAACTGCATGTTGCAGACAAAGCGAGTGCAGTTGTTGATCGCCTTATGGCGAAAGGGATGGACCACCATCTTCTTGTAAAAGAAGGGAACTGTACTCAGGTACTCACACTGATTTGCAAATATTGGGGAATAGAGATCGTAAAATTATTTTCATAGGAGGAAATGGAGCATGAAAAACTACAGGGTAACAGCAGGGCAGCTTAAAACATTTACAAGAGAGGTCTTTTCAAAGACCGGGTTAAAGGAGAAGGATGCGGCATCTATTGCAGAACTTCTGGTACATGCAGACGTAAGAGGCGTCAGCAGTCATGGCGTATTGCGTATGAAACCATATATTGAGAAAATTAACGGCAGGGGCGCATCCGTAGAAAGTAAGTATCCGGTAGTTTCAGAAACCCCGAATACGGCAGTTATCGACGCACAGGGCGGACTGGGGGCGATTGCGGGTGAAAAGGCAGTGGAAATTGCGAGGGAAAAAGCAAAAACGAACCTGATTTCTATAGTTTCCGTGAAAAACAGCAATCATTTTGGTATGGCAGGACACTGGGCAATGAAATTAGCCGGGGATGACTGTATCGGCTTTGCATGCTCGAATACAGATCCCTCTATGGCACCTCCAGGTGTGACGATTCCATTTATCGGGAATAATCCGTTTTCTTTTGCATTTGCAGCAGGGGAAAAGTATCCGGAAGTCTGTGTGGATATGGCTACAAGCGCGGCTGCATTCGGAAAAGCAAAGGCATATGCACTTGCAGGAAAGCCGATTCCCGAGGGATGGCTTTTAGATAAAGACGGGAACCCTACTACAGATCTGGCACAGTATGGTATGCTTGTTCCGATGGCGGAACATAAAGGCTTTGGAGTTGCGTTTATTGTTGAGCTGTTTGCAACACTGCTCTCGGGCGGAGTGCTGTCCCCGGATGTGAATGACCAGGATTTGCCGGATACCCCGGAACTTTCCAGCCAGAGCTTTGGCTGCATCAATATCAGTGCATTTCGTAATTTGCACCAGTTCCATGAGGATGCAGAAAAATATATTGAAGAGATTAAAAGATTGCCGGTACGGGCAGATATTGACAGTGCTAAATATCCCGGTGAGATTGAATACATGAACAAGCAGAAGAACCTGAAGGAAGGGATTTTACTGCCGGAGACTCTTGTAGAGCAGTTGGAAGAAACAGCAGCACAGATGGGACTGGATGAAGAAGCATTTGCATTCCTCAGGGCGCAAGAGGGGGAATGAAATGAAGACATTATATGTTTCTGATTTAGATGGAACACTTTTCAATAAAAGCAAGAAGCTTTCGGAGTATTCTGTGAAGATTATCAATCAATGTATAGAAAACGGGACGTTATTTACAGTAGCAACTGCAAGAATGCCATATGGGTGTGATTATCGTCTGAAAGAACTTCATTTGAAGACTCCCGGGATCTTGACGAATGGTGTGTTTTTATATGATTTTAAAGAAGAAAAGGTTATTTCAGCAGAATGTATAGACGGCAGTACTGCCATGAAGGTGACAGAAATCTTTCAGGCAAACGGGCTATCCTGTTTTGTTTATACATATGATAGTGATGGAATCCATATCTTTTTTGGTTCTGAGGAGCTGAAAAGCCAGACGCAGTATTACAGCGAGCAGGCTTTGAAAAAGTGTGCGGAAGTTTGTAAAGTAGATGATTTTGCACATGCCATCGACAGGAATAAGGTGGTATATATCGCATATACAGGAAGCATAGAACAATTGAAACCAATCTGTCAACAACTGGACGAGATTAAGGAAATTAATTATTCATTTTATCTGAATATCTATAATGGTTTATACTGTCTGGAAATTTACAGTGTTAATGCAAGCAAACAGAATGCACTGATTAAATTGAAGGAAATTGTACAGTGCGATGAGACCGTCGTATTCGGAGATAACTATAATGATGTACCTATGATTACAATAGCCGATAGAAGTTATGCTCCTGAGAATGCACTACCGGAAATAAAAGAGATGGTAAATGAAGTCATTCCGGATTGTAATGAAGACGGAGTTGCGAAATTTCTTGAGAAGGAAAGGCTGTAAAACAATACAGCCTTCGCTTCTAATGTGTGTAATAAAAAAGAAATGTCCGGCCGGACATTTCTTTTTTTGTCCTTATATAATCGGTGAGAGATACAAAAGAAGATGAAATCAAATTAAAAAAAATAAAATGACAAGATAAGAAAAGTCATACGCAAGAATATGAATGGTTTCAGATTATATAAAATGATATTATACGAATACCAAGAGAAAGCTGTAAATAATAGAAAAAAACAGGAGGAAAGAATATGAAAAAAAGAATATTGGCAGCAGTATTGGCTGTTGTATTAGCAGGGACAATGACAGCCTGCGGCAGTTCAACAAAAAAGGAAACATCAGATTCGAATGGATCAAAAGGTAAGGTTACATTAAAATTTGCCCACACAGTTCCTTCAGGTACTGCGACAGCAGAATGTATACAGAGATTTTGCGATGAAGTGTCAGAAGAATCTGATGGCAGGCTTGTGATTGAGTGCTATCCAGATTCCCAGTTGGGGGATGATGATGAGATCTGTGACCAGATTTATAATGGCGCACAGATGCTAGATTATGTGGATCCTGCCAAGATGGAGGATTATTATGCCGATTATTCAATCCTTGTAACACCTTATTTTTTTGAAAGTGCAGATGAAATTAAAGAATTTGCATGGTCGGATTTGGGACAGGAGCTGTCTGATGGATGCGCCGAAGCAGGGATGAAATGCTTGGATAATATGGGCGGATACTATGGAGCACGTGACATTATGTCAATGAAAGAGATACATACCCCGTCCGACATGAAGAATATGAAATTTCGTGTTCCAACAACTACGATGTGGGTCGCTATGGCAGATGCATGGAAAACAAATGCCACAACAGTATCTTTTTCCGAGGTTTATACCGCATTAAGCCAGGGCGTATGCGATGCAGTTGAAAATCCTGTTCCGTCAATGCTGACCGCAAGTTTTCAGGAGGTCTGTGACTATCTGAACCTGACGCACCATATGTATGCCGCAAATGGTATCGTCATGAACAATAGTGTGTTTGAAGGACTGGATGAGGACATGCAGGAGCTGCTTATTAAAAAGGCCAAAGAGTTTGATGACTGGACATTTGAAGAAATATCTGCCGAAGAAGAGGAAGCAGTTCAGACGATGAAAGAAGATGGCGTAATCATAAATGATAATGTTGATATCGATGCATTTAAAGAAGCATCGGCAAGTATTTATGATACATATAAAGGTTGGTCTGATGACCTCGTTGAAAGATGCCAGTCAACATTAGCTGATATCAGGAACAAGTAAAAAACAATATACTGCCATGTATTGTGAAAGGGCGGTATCTTCTGTGATCTAATAGTGAGGGGATACTGTCCCGGATAAAGGCTGATGGGGGTGAATAAATTTGAGAAAAATACTGTCAAATATAGAAGAAATAGTAACAGGGACAGCCTTGGGCATTATGACAGTTCTTGTAGTTATGAATGTGTTCTGCCGGCTTTTTCTTCATATGAGTTTTACATGGGCTGATGAAATTGCCTATATATGCTATGCATACATCATTTTTATGGGTTCAAGTGCATTATATAAACGTTTCGGGCACAGTGCTATAGATCTTGTTGTACGGGCATTTCCGGAAAAACTGCAGGCAGTCTGCGCAGTCTTTTCCACAGCGGTTCTGCTGATAGCGAATGCGATGTGTTTTGTACTCAGCATTGGCTTCTGTATGTCTTCATGGACCAGAAAAACACAGCTTTTAAAAATTCCATATTCGGTGGAGGCTTTTGCACTTGTACTGGGATTTGGACTGATGCTGTTACATTCAGTCATGTTCCTTAAGAATGTATTTACAAAAAAGGATTATTTCCATGAAGCACCCATTTATAAAGAAATTTATAATGTGGATGCATTAGAGGATCAGGTTCAGGCCAGTCTGGAATATCAAAAAGTGAAAGAAGACAAAGGAGGAGAACAATAATGCCAAATCTTATACCAATTTTAATTGTTTTTGTATTGTTTTTCCTCGGAGTTCCCGTGGCATTTGCAATGCTGATAGCCAGCTTTATATATTTCACATTTATGTGTGACGGAGTGACGATGTTTACAATGGTGTCGTCTCTTCTTACACAGGCAGAAAGCTTCACCATGCTGGCAGTTCCGTTCTTTATTACTGCCGGGACAATTATGGGATATGGCGGAGTATCGGAAAATCTGATGGACTTCTGTGAATTGCTGACAGGAAGGTTCAGGGGAGGACTGGGTGCTACAAACTGCCTGCTATCGACCTTTATGGGTGGTATATCCGGTTCTTCCTGTGCAGATGCCGCATTTGAGGCAAAGATGCTGGTCCCTGAGATGGAAAAAAGAGGGTACTCCAAAGGATATGCATCCGCAATAACAGCTGCATCTTCCTGTATTACACCGATTATACCGCCAGGAATTGCACTGATCATCTATGCGACAGCTGCAGGCTGTTCCATCGGAGATATGTTTATGGCAGGGTACATCCCGGGGATTATGATCTGCGCAGCGCTGATGATTACAAATTATGTGGTTTCAAAAAGGCGTGGGCTCAAACCATCCCGGGAACAGAAGGCTACACCAAAGGAGTTCCTGCATCAGCTTGGTAAATCCATTTGGGCGCTTTTAATGCCTCTTGGAATTATCATGGGTATGCGGCTTGGATGGTTTACCCCGACAGAATGTGCGGCGATTACGGTCGTTTATTCTATATTTGTCGGAGCTCTGGTCTATAAGAAGCTGAAACCAAAGCACATGAAAAGGGTAATTGTAGAATCTGTTAACAGTACAGCAAGCGTAGTGCTGATTTTATCTTCCGCATCTCTGTTTTCCAGATATATGGTATGGGAAGGGATTCCCCAGAAGGCGGCAGGCGCATTAGCTGCAATATCATCTAACAAGTATGTTTTCATCTTAATCATTATGCTGTTCATGCTCGTGCTTGGTATGTTTTTAGACACGGCTGCTGCACTGGTTATCCTGCCGCCGCTTCTGCTTCCGGTAGCAACCGCACTTGGCATTGATGTGGTTCACTTTGGTATAATACTTTGCCTGATGGACACGATCGGGGGAATTACACCTCCGTTTGGGGTCATGTTATTTGCAGTAATGGGAGTAACAAAGGTATCGATTAAGGAATATTTGAAAGAAGGCTGGCCGCTGATTGCTGCGGTATTTGGAGTAATCTTACTTGTTTCATTTGTACCTGAATTTTGTATGTTCCTTGTAAATCTTTAAAAGATAATAGTGTAACTAAATGTCAGATGCTAAAAACCCTTCCCCTGTTTTTCAGGGTGAAGGGCTTTTTAGAAATAAATATAATCAAATTTCTTCTGTATGAGACGCCCTGTAATCTACAGGACTTGTTCCCATCATCTTTCTAAAGGTCTTATAAAAATAGCTGTAATTGTTAAATCCTACATTTTCAGCAACTTTGCTGATTGGAAGATCACCTTTTAAAAAATAAGCGGCTTTTGAAATTCTTTTTTCAATGATGTAATTAGTCAGTGTGTAATTTGTAATTTTTTTGAAAATACGACAAATGTAATACTCACTGTAATTTACTTCATGTGCCAGACGCTCCAGTGACAAGTCTTCATTTAGATGGGCATTAATGAAATCTACAAGCTCTGCGACCATAGAAACCCGCCTCGACTCCGCGTTATCAAAATGAATGCCGTCATAGCAGTCACTGAAAAGATAAGATGCTATCTGATGAAGAAGTGCTTTTTCAAAAATATCATTTCCATGTGCCAGTTTTGTATCCCTGAACTGGTGAAGGACGGCAAGATATTTGTCGAAGCAGCCATCGTCCACATGTATAATTGGGTAATTGCAATTATCCCTCGAAAAAATATCTAATAAGTTAGAATCGGGAGTATTAAATGAAAGGAGAAGGCTGGGATCAATGCTGATACTGAATCTTTCATAGTGTGTATTCGGGTTATAGACAAGCGTATGGGGGTCAAACATATTTATGAGCGCAATATCCCCCCTGCGGATGAGGTATTCCTCATTGTTAATCTTGAATACTCCGGCGTTACCCAAATAGACTACAATTTCATAAAAATCATGATAATGCAGTCCTGAGTGTAGCTCATTCTTGGGAGTACGGAAAAGACAGTCATAGTCCCCTTTGTATATAGAAAGCCGAGATAGAAATTTTGCATCCATGATGATTTCCTCCTTTGTTTTAGTTTACAAATAGAAAAGGAAAACGTCAATGAAATGACAAGATAAGAAATATATTTCGCAAGATAAGAAAGGGATAAAGAAGATACTGATAGTGTACTAATCAGGAATACTGTTTTTATAGAACTCGATCTTACAATCCAGATTATCCAGATATTCAGCCCATTTCTTCTGCTGTTCAAGAACATACAACCTGTGCTCCTGAAGCATCTCTAACCTTTCCGGCATGGTAGCTGCCCCTTCATATCGAAGCTTTGAATATTTTTCGATATCTCTCAGAAGCATGCCGGTATCTTTTAACCTTTGGATAAATTTTACCCATTCTATATCGCCCTGCTCGTAGCAGCGCCTGCCTATAGGATCACGGCTTACGCGGATCAATCCCTTCTTCTCATAATATCGCAGCGTATATTCGCTGATATTTGTCACCTTTGATAATTCACCTATTGTCATAAGTTATACCCACCTCCTAAAAAGCTCTTGACTTACAGTATAGTCTAAGAAATATGCTTATATTGTAATCGTTTAAGGAGGTAAAATCAAATGAAAGAAACGAGATATGAAAATGGAATGAAACGGTTAAAAGAAATTGACGGTGCAGGCGGTGAGGCTGTCATTCGGTCACTGGAGGACATCTCACCGGATCTGGGTAAATTCATAGTTGAATTTGCATTTGGAGATATTTACACAAGAAAAGAAATGAGTATGCAGGAGAGAGAACTGATTACAATTACCAGCCTGCTTACTTTAGGGGGCTGCGAACCGCAGCTGGAGGTTCATATCAATGGGGCTTTAAATGTAGGCATCCCGCCGCAGAAGGTCATAGAGACATTTTTACAATGTATCCCATATACGGGATTTCCGAGAGTATTGAATGCTGTTTTTACTACGAAAAAGATATTTGCGGAGAGGGGATATTAACAAGAGCCGTCCAATAGTGGGCGGCTCAATGCAAGAACCATAAAATAGCAGCCACTGGCCTTAGTACTTTATAAACTCTTTGTATTATCTTCCTATTGTACAACCAGATTCCCCTGCGGCCAGTTACACCAATCCCATTCACTTACGCAGTCTGAACTATCCAGTGTCAGTGATATCAGGAACCTTTCATTATTATCTGTTTCCATTAAAAATGAATTAGGGTGCTTGGTATCTGTTCCAACGGCCCGCCAGCAGTTCTGAAGAAGACTGGATTTTGTGTCTTCATAAGAATTTCCGCAAGATACACCCTGCATGCTTACACTATAATTATTCGAGCATTGGACTGTGATGGGAATAGAGGGATTGGTCCCGGACGAAGGCTGCCATTCTACGGAAATACCGTTCCCCTCAAATCGTTCGCCTAATTCTCCAAACTGTTCACCTTCTGCTTTCGTAAGTCCCAATTCCTGAACCATAGATGGCAGGCTCTCTTCATTCATATAACCGGATAATTCTATAGAATCATCTGTATTTTGTGAAGGAGGATTTTCTTCGGGCTGTAGTTCTGGGGGTTCTGGAGACGGAGTTTCGGAAGAATTTGCAGCATTACTTTGTGCCTTGTCAGAGGAATCCCCGGTCTGCCCACTATCGACAGATTTATTACTGGAACAGCCGGTAAGTACGACAGACATAATCAAGATTAAAACCAGACCAAACAGAAAGATAGTACCTTTTTTCATAGAAACATCCCCTTTCATAAATATTTGTAGTATTTAATTACATTCTATAGCTCTGATAGACGAACGTCAACCATCGTCTGGTGTACAACCAGTCAATCCTTGATATTTTGATACTGGTTCAGTATACTAATATCAAGGATTTTGTTCAGGATACTTGTGAGATTACATTCATGGAGCTTTTTAGGAGCTTCAGAGGACAAGGCGTATGAAGAAAAGAATCGCGTTAATCATTGCTGCAATATTCATTGTAATTACAGGGTGGATTGTGATAAACTGGGGCTTCCGGGACGGAACGGATGGTGCCCGGGATGATCTCAGAACAGGTGGTGAGTATGACCACTTATATCATTCTTATGCACAAATAGTGGCTAAAGAGGATACTGATAAAACAATGACGGTAAGGCTGAATCAGGAAACCGATGATTTTTCATCTGATGAGCTGGTATTGGACTGTTCAAAATCAGGTCTGGATTTTTCAAAATGGGAAATCGGGGAAGATATCACATTTTATTATTTTAAACCGGTAGATGAGACTTCTAATGTGAGAATTGAAGATATAATACCGGATCAGAATCTGCAAGGAGCAGTAAAAGATGGATAAACTATTTAGTACACCTGCAAAAGTAACTACAAAACAAGCCATAGCAACTGTAGTATTGGCTTATGTTTCTCTTATCATATCACAGCTTGCCGCTGTATTAATCGGTCAGGCTGTTACAGTAATTGGATTACCTGATGCAGTAGGAAGTGCTGTTTCAGGGGTATTATATATTGTCTTTGCGTTTCTCTGTGTTTCGGTCATATGTAAGAAAGTAATTCATCTACCTGTGGGGGCATGCAGGATAACAAAACTGTCTGTGAAGCCGGTCTGGTGTATTTCAGCAGTCATCTTACCTGTTTTAATCGCCGGAGTATATTTTCTTATGGCCGGAAAATGGGAAATCACGCCTATGGACACAGGTGAGATTTGTTATACAGTAACAGATGCTGTAATTTTTTATGGTGCGGCTGCCGGAATTGTAGAAGAGATAATCTTCAGAGGGGTTCTGATGACTGCTTTAGAGCGGCGCTGGAATAAATACGCCGCGGTTATCATTCCATCTGTTATCTTCGCTTTATCCCATCTTATAGGGGCAGATCTGGATTTTATCAGTATCTTTCAGCTTTTGGCGGCAGGCACTATTGTCGGTATTATGTTTTCTTTCATTACATACGAAAGCGGTAATATTTGGAACAGCGCAATTGTACACAGCCTGTGGAATATAATAATTGTCGGCGGTATTCTGCATATCGGTGTGGAACCAAATAGATATTCCCTGTTTAACTATGTGCTGGACAGCAAATCATTTTTTATAACAGGAGGAGATTTTGGCATTGAGGCATCTGTAATTGCCATCATTGGATATGTGGTTGTTTCCATTCTTGCCTTCATTTTGATAAAAAGGACAAAGAAGGGGTAAGGTTATGGAAAGGAAGTATGGCGTTGGATTTTTAGAACAAGTGATGCAATCAGGTTCAATATGTGACACGAAGGGAGAATCGAATGAAAATGCCAGATGAGTGTATTGACACTATTATGTTTGCCCCTTGTGGGATGAACTGTAAAGTATGTTATAAACACTGTTATCATAAAAAGCCATGTATGGGTTGTCTGAATAGTGATGAAGGCAAACCTGAGCACTGCCGTAAATGTAAAATAAAAGACTGTATGAAAGTGAAAGGATACTCATATTGCTTCGAGTGTACGGACTATCCATGCAAAATGATTAAAAACCTTGAGAAAAGTTACAACAAGAGATATCAGGCAAGCCTTATGGAAAATAGTGAATTTGTTCGAAACAACGGGCTGGAGGTGTTTATGAAAAATCAGAAAGAGAAATATACTTGTCCAAAATGCGGAGGCATTATCTCTATTCATGATAGAGAATGTAGTGAGTGTCAGGAGAAGATAGAATACTAGGAGGCCTTATCATTGAGTGAAAATATATCTGCTTTTACTTCAAAAGAATATGATATGAAAATCAAACAGACACTTCCATATTATGATGAATTTTACCAACAGGTAATTGATTTAGTTAAGTCATGCAATCTCAATGCATTACATTGGCTTGATGTAGGATGTGGGACTGGTAAAATGGCTGAAATAGCTTTTAAAAATATTGAAGTTGAGAAATTCACTTTTTGCGATTGTTCATCTGAAATGCTTGAAATTGCAAAAGAACGATTTCCCTATCCAAATACAGAATTTATCCTATGTGATATTCAGGAATTAACAAATTCTAATGAGTATGATGTCATAACTGCAATACAGGTAAATCACTATTTGCAGAAAGAAGAGCGCAGGAAAGCTGTTCAGAACTGTTACCAGTCATTGAGAGAAAATGGTATATTTATAAGTTTTGAAAATTTTGCACCATTTAGCGAGTTGGGGAAAAATATATATTTGGAAAAATGGAAATTATATCAGATGGAACAAGGGAAAACGGCTGCAGAAAGTGATGAGCATATAAGCCGTTACAACCAGAACTATTTCCCCATTACTTTAACAGAGCATTTAAAATTGCTTCGTGACTGTAAATTCAGAGTTGTAGAGATATTATGGATATCTAATATGCAGGTTGGCATCTGGGGAATGAAATAGATTTATAGTTATGATACATATCCCGGTTTTATTAGACTGGAAAAATTGAATTTGTGAAGGAGACAACCCCATTGGAGTTTAATGAAAAATTGCAGGAGCTTAGGAAAAACAGAGGAATGACGCAAGAAGAGCTTGCAAATGAATTATATGTTTCGAGAACAGCAATATCTAAATGGGAGTCTGGAAAAGGTTATCCCAATATTGATTCATTAAGGGCTATATCAAAGTTTTTTTCAGTATCACTGGATGATTTGCTTTCGGGTGAAGAAATATTAGATGCTGCTGAGACGGAACTTAAGACTAAAGTTCATAAATTAAAAGACATTGTTTTTGGCACATTGGATTGCAGTTTGATTATGTTCTTCTTTTTACCTTTTTTTGGTCAGGAAAGAGGTGGTGTAATCGAAGAAGTGTCTCTTATAAACTATACAGAGTGTGAACCATATATTAAAGTTCCATATATGATAGGGCTGATTTCTATTGTGCTTTGGGGATTTCTTACTTTGGCATTACAGAATTGCAATAATCGTATTTGGCTACAGAATAAGTCAAAGATATCCCTCTTACTTAGTATTTTACTAACTATGTTTTTTATAATGAGCACAGAACCATATGCTGCAGTCTTAACATTCTTATTTTTGATTATTAAGTCAATAATGCTTATAAAATGGGCATGACACGAAGCGTATCGTTGATGTGACAGTCCAATTCTTTAATATTTTCATTGCTTTCGTTAGGATGTTTTCAGGCAGACAGCCAAATATCAAAACGAAAAGAGGAAGTATTAAGATGAACAAGTACAAGAAAACAAATTTGTGTATCACATTGACGGCGTTAATTGCATTTTTATTATGGACCCTTGCAGTCACTAAGTTTGATCTGCAGGCTATCGGTCCACAAAAATCTATTGTAGGATTTGCCAGCTTGAACGGAGCCTTTCACGATTTTACGGGTGTTCACATGTGGCTTTACGAAGTTACAGACTGGCTGGGACTTGTTCCGGCCGTATTTGTATTAGGTTTTGGCTTACTCGGATTGGCTCAGTTAATAAAACGAAGGAGTCTCTTTAAAGTGGATTCTGACATTCTTATTTTAGGTGTGTTTTATATTCTTGTTATGGCAGTCTACATTCTATTTGAAGTGTTTGTAATCAATTATAGACCTGTTCTTATTGCGGGAAGATTAGAGGCATCCTACCCTTCGTCAACGACATTACTTGTGTTATGTGTGATGCCGACGGCTATTATGCAGCTGAGAAAGAGAATTAACAAACCTGTAGTGAAAAACGTAGTAACTGTTATTATTTCATTATTTATAATATTTATGGTGATAGGAAGACTGGTGTCAGGTGTACATTGGATGACAGACATTGTCGGAGGCGTACTGTTAAGTACATTCTTGGTTATGCTGTATAGTTATACTGAAAATATTGAAGCTCTAAAGGGGAGAATGGAATGGACAAAAAAGAAATAACAACTAAAGAAGATTTACTAGCTGTCATCAATATGATGGAAAATACAGGTATAGTATATTGGATTGATGGTGGATGGGGTGTTGATATATTGGCAGGAAAACAAACAAGGGTTCATAGAGATATTGATATAAATTTTGATGCTCAACACACAGAAAAATTGTTAGACCTGCTTATTGAATATGGATATAAAGTAGATACTGACTGGAAACCTGTTAGAATTGAGCTTTATAGTGAAAAGTATGGATATTTAGATATACACCCATTTGTTTTGAATGAAGACGGAACTTCAAGACAAGCAGATTTAGAAGGTGGCTGGTATGAGTTTGACAAAGACTTTTTTGGTAAAGCTGTTTTTGAAGGAAAGACAATTCCATGTATATCTTTAAAGGGGCAAAAAATCTTTCATTCAGGCTATGAATTAAGAGATAAAGACAAGCACGATATCTCAATTCTTGATAGTATATTAAAATAATTCATAACATTGCAAAGCCTAATTTATATGGTGTCCTAAGTAGAACACATTGATTGCAGTAATAGATAAAGAAGGGAATTATAATGGAAATAAATAAGAGGAAAAACCATCTATCCCGCATTGAAGTCACTTTCATTATGCTTCTTTTTGCTATGTGCTTAACGATGAATGTGTTCTTTTGTAGTTCTAATAATCCTTATGAATTATTAGATAAGACAACTGGAATTGAGACATGGACAATTTCAGAAAGTAATGCTATTAATGGGGATGGAGAAACTATATCTAAAAATATATGTACACCCCCTGTAATTGCAGCTATCCCAAAGGGAATCAGTCTGTTTCTTTTTCTTATAATTGCCTTTCTGTTTTTCTTTTCAACCCTATTTATATTATTACCTGATGGATGGACATTAATTAACCAGAAGGTACGTCTGGATAATTGAATCAATTCCTTTTCAAATCATGGATAAAGGATAAATGCGTCCTTTTTTATGCAAAAGCAGAGATTGAATTGGAGGAATATGATTGAAGAAAAAAATATATAAATTATTTCTCATCCTAATGGTGAGCCTGTCCCTGACGTCAGGTCCCGTAGCACAGAATGAGATACGCAGAGTGCTTGAAGCACTTTCGGGAACTGGTGAAGCACAGGTTCAGGAAGTGGATGACGAAGAGTCTGAAGAAATAAAAAAGCGTAAGATGGATATTGGATAATAAAATAATTTATAGTGATATTAGCTAAAAGAAATGGTAAGATAATAAGTAAGATGAGGTGACGAAATGAAAGAATATAATCCCCATATTCAATAACAGAAAATATCTGAAAGTGCAAAAAATAGATGACGAATCCCAGTTTGTCTGGAAAAATTAAATTTGCAGAGGAAGTGATATGATAAGAAAAGCAACCGAAAACGACCTTAACACGATAATGAATATTTGGCTGAGCACCAATATAAGCGCTCACAATTTCATACCCGAAGAGTATTGGCACAACCACTTTGAAGATGTGCGAACTGCCATATCCTCTGTAGAAGTATATGTGTTTGAAGATGGTGTAATAAAAGGATTTGTAGGATTAGCAGAAAATTATATTGCAGGAATTTTTATGAAAGAAGAGTTTCAATCAAAAGGTATCGGCAGGAAACTTATTCACTTTTTGCAGAGTTTTAAGTCAGAACTTGTTTTGAATGTATATGAACAAAATAAGAATGCAGTTAGATTTTATGAAAAGCAGGGTTTTCAAATATCCCAAAGGAACATTGAAAAAGAAACGGGTCAGATGGAATTTCAAATGATATGGAAGAAAGCTTAATTCAAAAATTAAAATTGTAGGAGGTACATAATTATGAAGAATAAGATTGCATACTGTGGATTGGACTGTGAAAAATGTGATGCATATATTGCAACGATCAACGATGACCAGGCATTGCGTGAGAAAACTGCAAAACTTTGGGCTGAGTTAAATGATGCGCCCATTCTGCCTGAACATATCAACTGTGAGGGGTGTCGTGCTGATGGAGCAAAAACTGTATTTTGTGATAATTTTTGCGGTGTTCGTCAGTGCGCATTGAAAAAAGGTGTGACGACATGCGGTGACTGCCCCGACATGGAAACGTGTGAAACGGTTGGAATGATTTTCTCAAATAATCCAGATGCTCTGAATAATCTGAAGGGATAGAATAATGAGAATCGAAACAGAGCGACTTAATATTATTGCACTTACCCCAGAGCAGCTTGAACTATGGACGTATAACATTAGAAAGCTTGAAAAGGAACTACTATGCTCATATAAGGCGGAACCTATGGAGGGATTGTTTCGTGAAATTGTATGCGGACAAGTAGAAAAGGTTCAAAAAGACCCAGTAAATTACCTATGGCACACTTTTTGGTTTGTTGTTAAAAAGTCGGATCATTGTGTGGTTGGATCAATTGATTTTAAAGATGTTCCTAACAGTGATGGAGAAGTTGAAATAGGTTATGGCTTAGGGCGGGATTTTGAGCATAAAGGTTATATGACAGAAACGGTTCAGTCGTTTTGTAATTGGGCTTTGAAGCAGGATGAAGTAAATCATATTATAGCTGAAACAGATGTTGATGGTGCTTCATCGCAAAGAATTCTAATAAGATGCGGTTTCAAAGAATATGCCAGAAAAGATACTATATGGTGGAGGTTATAGATTTGAAGTTGTAGAGGTAATGGAATGGACGCAAGGGCATTTTGAACTGTTATCGGAAACTATTAGGTATCGTTTTTTTGCATGGTATGGAACAGAGCCTATTCAAAAATATTTTGCATTCCCACTATATTTATTGTGTGGAGCTTTGTTTTTATTTGAAAGCTGGAATAACAGAAATGATGTGATTAAGAAGCCAAATATGTTACAAATAGTATTATTGTCATTCTATTTGTTCTATCCGTTTGTTTCCTTATTTTTAGGGAACTCTTTTCCCAAAATGGTAACATATATTATGCCTTGTCCTATTTGTGAATGAAATGAGGCAAACACAAAAGAAATATTGATGATTTATTTCCGTATGTATAGCATAACGTATCTGATCAGAAATCAAGGGGGGACATAATGGGAAAAATAAAAGCAATATGTTTTCTATGTTTAAGTATTTTTTGTGCATTTTTATGTATTTCCTGTAAGCAAGAGAAAAACACTCTGAATTTTACGGGTAAAGAAGATGAGAAACAAGTATATGATAATATTTCGGCTGAAGATATTGGTCATGTTAATCTGAGCGGGAATGCCAAATCTATTATCGTAAAACAAGGTGTAAATAAATATTTTGAATTTAATAATGCAGACTTGAACAAGGATCATAAATATGAAGTTCGTTATGAGAAGAATGATGATACGCTTGACATAGACATTTGGATGGAAGATCCTGAGGCCGATAATAATGTTCTTGGCTCTTTCGTTATTTACATACCTCGGAAAGAATTTGAAAAAATTGAAACAACAGGGGAATTTGGTCAAATTCATTTTGAAACATTAAATTCAGATGTGTTAGTACACGCCAACAAATCAGTTTTAGTTCTTGACCTGGAGGCGGATCAATTGGATCACAATATTACACTTGAGGGTTCCGAAGCAAATGCATTTCGGGAGGTCTCTGTTTATTTTGATAAATTACCGGATAATGTCAGAATGGATCTAAACACGGTTCAAGACGGTACAGTAAATGGTCCGCAGAGCATACTGAAACAGAACAGGTTTGAATCAGGTTCAGGGAAACCTGTTATTAGTATCAATAATACAAAAGATATCAATATTTACGTAGAAGATTGAAACAGTCTATTAAGTTAAAAAACCGGAATTTGTAAGTATGACTATTTGCGGAGGAAGCATGGACAGATTAAAGATTGCACTGGTACAGCAAAAAGCAGTGGCGAATGACAAAAATGCTAATTTGCAATTAGCAATCCAATATGTTTTAGAAGCCTCGCATATGGGGGCAGACCTTGTTCTATTCCCGGAAATGTGGTCCAATGGATATGCACCGCCATTTGAGGATGCTTTTGATAATCCACTTCGTACTGGCTTTGATAAAGAACGTGCCTTATGGTTAGAAGATGCTGTAGAAATTGAAAGTGAATATGTTCAAGAGTTGAAAAATATTGCAAAGGAACTACATATTGGTATTTGTGCCACATATCTCTCTAAAACCACATCAAAGCCACAAAACACGGCAATTATTATTGATAGAAATGGCGAAGTCATTTTAGAGTATGCCAAGGTGCATACTTGTGATTTTTCATTGGAAAAATTACTTCAAAATGGAGATGAATTTAAAGTTTGTGAATTTGACGGGGTACAGATTGGCGTAATGATTTGTTACGATAGAGAATTTCCGGAAAGTGCAAGGGTGCTTATGCTAAAAGGTGCGGAGATTATTCTTGTCCCCAATGCCTGTGACATAAATCCGGCAAGGAAGAATCAACTTAGTTCGAGAGCTTTTGAAAATATGACAGGCGTTGCTATGGCGAACTATCCTGCGGATAACTGGGGGCAGTCCTGTGCCTTTTCCCCAATTGTATTTGATAAAGATGGCAGCTATCTTGATAACACTATCATCGAGGCAACCGATGTTTCGGAACAGATTTTAATCGCTGAATTTGATTTGGATCAAATCAGGGCTTATAGAAAAACTGAAACCTGGGGCAATGCGTATCGGAAACCACAGGCATATACGGATTTGTTGAGTAAGGAAGTAAACGAACCGTTTGTGCGCATCAAATAAAGTATAAGGTGGATCTGATAAATCTCAGTATGTCTAAAAACTTGAATTTAAGAAGGGGATTGATTATGGGATTATTTGATAAGTTTAAGAAAAAAGAGACTAATAATTGGGAAAATGCGTATATAGGAAATCCAAACTTTTACAATGGAAAAGATAATAAGCCATTTGGTGCCTTTGCACTAACAGAAGACACTTTAACTTCTTTTCCTAAAAATCCAAAATCATTGTATAAAGTTAATAATACAGAAGTTAATGAGTGGAAACTAATGCTTGTCAGCACAACGAATAATGGAGTTTTAGGAGATATAGATTATTATGAGGCAATAAATAAACTTATGAAGTTTGTTATTGATGAAAAAGATAATAATATACTGATTAGAGGGTTATCATTAGAAGAATTAAATCAAATATTAAAATAATGTAATTTGGGGTTTGTGTCTTAAAGTGTGAGATGAAATTACTAAGAATATAGAAAGGGAGCAAATCGTTGAGAAATGATATAATAATACGACGAGAAACACACAAAGATTATAAAGAAATTATTTCACTGATTTTACGTTCATTTAATGAAGGAACCGATTATTCGGATGGAACAGATATTATTGCTCTAATAGAAGAAATACGTGACTCGGAATATTATATTCCCGAATTATCATTTGTTGCTGAACTAGATGGCAAATTAGTAGGTCATTTTCTTTTTTCCAGATTTCCAATATCTGCAACACCAAATGGAGTACATATTGATGATAGGGAAGAAAAAAATATCGTTATGCTTGCACCCGTAGCCGTTCATGCAGACTACTTGCATCGGGGAATTGGCTCTGCAATGATTACCCAGGGCATTGAAAAAGTTAGAAATGCGGGTTATAAAGGGATTACAGTTGAGGGCGATTATCATTTTTATAATCACATTGGATTTAAAACATCTTCAGAGTTTAACCTTTTTCCAACAAGTGGGATACCGATGAAAGAGCCACGCTGTATGATGTGTCAAGAAACTTATGCTGGAGCATTGAAAAATATAAAGGGATATATTGTTTATGATATGTATTTCAATGCTTGAAACAAATCCCGCTTTATCTAAAAGAATAATTTGAATGGTAATAGGGATTACCTATTGCAGCAGGAGGATTGTCATATGAGGGAATTTTTAGAAGCGCTGATAAGTGAAAAGAAGAATGATGCCCTGCCAGAAGAATTTGATTATTTTGGGAAGTTTATAGGCAGTTGGGAAATCAATTATATTGAAAGTAACAATCCATGTCCAATTAAGGGGGAATGGCATTTTTCATGGGTCCTTGAAGGTATGGCAGTACAGGATGTTATCATTCTGCCGGATTATGAATACGGAACATCACTTCGTATCTACAATCCGAATACTCATGCATGGGATGTAGCTTATGGTTATACGGGAAAGATAATACGGCTTGAAGCAAGAAAAGAAGGAGAAATGATTGTTCTTACATACACGGGCGATGAAAAAAGAAAATGGGTTTTCGTCAAGATTGAGGATAATAAATTTCATTGGCAGAATATTACTGTAAAAGATGATGGAGAATGGCATATAAATGCGGAAATATATGCCGAACGTATTAAATAGTCATAGCTTGTAGTATATCAACTACCTGTGTACAGAACAGGAAAATCCGCATTATTACACAAACGCTGACATAATGGAGTTAACAATGAAAATTAAGACAAATAGATTAATTTTGTGTCCGCTTGGGACAGAATACCTTGAGACGACACATGTATATGCTTCAGATATCGAAAATACGAAATATATGGTGCATATGCCGAAAGAGACATTAGATGAAACCAGGGAATTTCTCATAGCGTGTGAAAAAGAATGGCAGCAGCCAGAACCTCTTTTTTATGAATTTGCTATACTGATGAATAAGATACATATCGGAGCTGTCAGCATATATCTGAATGAAAAGCGGGACACAGCGGAACTTGGCTGGATATTAAATCCGGCATATCATAATTGTGGATATGGGAGTGAAGCGGCGGCTGCAGTTATGAATTTTGCGAAAGAAAGATTAAATATTTGCCATTTTGTTGCGTATTGCGATACAGAGAATGCCGCAAGCCGAAAGGTTATGAAAAAATTGGGACTTCTGCAAACGAGCTGTTCTGGCGGGAGGCAGAATAGGGGATCAAGTGAAGAACGACAAGAGTATATGTATGAGATGTATGCAGAATCTATCGGGGAATGAAAAAACACTCCCCGATACTGTTTCTAAATTTCTACTTTAAAGATGCGCTGTCCGTTTTATTATCCTTCCAGAATCTTCACACCCCAGGCCGGAATAGAAATGGTGTCCCCTGTCCGGACTTCTTCTTTGGTCAAAAGGTCTGTGCTGTCTGAAAATTCATGTGTTACAACTTGTTTTTCTGCTGAATAGTTAAAATAAAAGTACACATTTTTTCCAAAATCATTGATACCCTGACGAACAATAAGGGGGAATTTTTTCTCGGATAAACTTGGAATTCCTGCATTCTTAAGTGCATCTGTGAGCAGATTCTCCAATACACCCTGCGCCGTCATGCAGCCGATATAATATGCGGTTCCGTTTCCGTAATGGTTCTTTGTTACTGCCGCATACTGCCCCCAGTTATAATGTTCATAAGAAGCCATAACTTCTGCGCCTTCTGATATTAACAGTTCCATGAATACCTTTGCCTCT
This sequence comes from Clostridium sp. AF19-22AC, assembly GCF_003479085.1. NCBI lineage: Bacteria > Bacillati > Bacillota > Clostridia > Eubacteriales > Clostridiaceae > Clostridium > Clostridium sp. AF19-22AC. The sequence goes on from NZ_QUGN01000005.1 coordinate 138,324, forward strand.
GTGTCGTGTTCGTGATCTGTAATTCTTCCCGCGAGTCCGACATTTTTCGGAAATGTGAACTGATGGTAACGGACTCCGAGACAGTCTTTTAAAATATGCGGCTGGACATCGTAGTTTACTTTCAGATTCTCATTGGCAAAGGCCGTCTTAAACGTGGTGACCATACTGCCGCCGTTTTTCACATACCGGTCTAATTTCTTCAACAGTTCATCCGGCGCCGCATAAAGTGCGGGCACAAGAATCAACTGGTACTGGCCGAAGTTATCTGATTCAGGCCAGATGAAATCGCACTCCACATTCATATCGTAAAGTGCATCATAGAGCCAGCGGACCACATCGTTATACCATGTGTTTCCCGGGCCCGCAGCGGAGGCTTCTATCCCGAACCATTTTAAAGCGGTCAGTGCCTCATTGCTGACAAGGATCGCAGTCTTGTTTTTCTTTTTCAGGTTTACCAGATGGCTTCCGATTTCCCTGAATTCTTTCCCGATGACACAGGCCTCCCTGTAAGTCTCATTTTCTTCGAAATCATGACTTAAGAGTCCTTTCCAATACGTTTCGAAGGAGTTATGAATGGAATGCCAGTGCCAGTACATGACACTGTTAGCCCCGGAAGCTATGTGGCTGTAGGCCTGCAGACGGAGCTGTCCCTTATAGGGGGTCCAGCCCGGGAATCCCTGGGCCTCTGTCTCTAATACCAGATAATTGTCTTGTTTTAGTGATCTGGTCATATCGCCGCCAAAGGCAATCTCGGTGCCGGTCAGTCCATCCTGTGAGGGATGATAGATATCCGCTCCTGCAACGGTAAGGCATTTTGACGCTTGATAATGATTGACATCCGGCTGAACTCCAAAGGAATATCCGCGCCATTCGAAATCAAAATTATGGGTAAGGAACTGATCCTTTCTGCGGTACTCATTTACAATATCCGTCTGCCATCCCAGAAATTCATCTACCAGCGTTCTCTGGAATTTTTCAAATTCGGCACCGAGACTGCCGTTGACGGTTCCGCGTACATCCGGAAAATCCTCCCACGCGTTGATGCGGTTGCTCCAGTAATCCAGCCCAAACTCGGTGTTCATCGCGTCCAGATCATCGTGAAACTTGTGCCGGATGTATTTGACAAATCTCTCCTGCACATTATTTCCGGCTGTCCCATAATACTTTGTTTCATTGTCAATTTGATAGCCGATGACACATTTCCTGTGTGCGGTATGTTTCATTAGCTCCCGGATGACTCTTTCGGCAAAGTACAGGTAGACCGGGTGGGTAATATCCATAATCTGCCGGGCTCCGTAAAGCCCCCTGCCGTTTACCGTGGTGGCGATAACGTCCGGATAGGATTTTACCATCCATGTTGGAACTGCATATGTTGGTGTTCCGATAATAACGGAAATTCCGGCCTGTTCCATGACATCCATTACCCGTTCTACATGTGTAAAATCGAATGCCCCTTCCTGTGGCTCACATGTGCTCCATGTGGATTCCGCTATCCTTACCACATTAATACCGGCCTTTTTCATCATTTCAACATCTTTGTCCAGCCTCTCGCAGGGCATATACTCATCATAATATGCGGTGCCAAATAGAAGTTCTTTCATACTTTTCCTCCTGAACTATTGTAGCTGCTATACTTGGCCTATGGCCGTGAGCAGTAACCTGTTTTATGATCTTATAATAGTACAAGAAGGTTAGATGATATATCATGAATTTTAGCTGAATATCATGAATTTTAGCTATTTTTAGAAGCGCCATACTTTGCTCTGTATTTTGTTGGTGTCATCCCTGTCTCTTCCTTAAATACCCGCCCAAGGTGGCTTTGGGAACAAAAGGATAAATAAGACGCGATATCCTTCACTTCATATTCCGAATAGCGGAGCAGGTTTTCGGCGAGACGTACCTTTTCTCTGCGTATATATTGCTGTATCGTGATCCCCTCGACCCGCCGGAACAAATCAGAAAGATAGGCCGGTGAAACACCTGCCTTATGCCCGATTTCGCCGATCCTGATGTCACTGTGGAGATTTTGAAAGATATAATTCTTTGTCTTTTCGATCAGTGGATTCTTCTCTTTTTGCGTGTGGACCCGTTCCACCTGTTCCGCAAATTCATACTCTGCTTTTCGCATTACTGTCTCAATCGCGGCAATATTCGACATCTCCTCGATTTTTAGTATAAACCCGTCAACCATTGAAAATGCTTCTTCCGGCAGCATACCTCCCTCAATGGCCGCCCTGGAGGCCAGAGTAAGGACACAGATGGCTATGTTTTTAGCCTGACGAACTTCATTAAGTGACAGCTGGCCTACTTCGCCCCGGTATGTTTCCAGCAGGCTGCGTCTTAGCATTTCTTTATCACCGCGGCGGATACTGTCCAGTTCTCTTTGTTCCTGATCATAAGGATTATGGGGCATCTCCCGTTCCTGATGGGAAAAAATCACTTTTTGCACACTTTCCCTTGCCTCTCCTATTTTCGGCCCATGAAGGTTATTTTTCTCCCACAATTCATCAAAGGAGAGTTCTCTTCCTGTCAGATAATGATAGATTGCCAGTATTCCGGCGCTGAACACTTTGATCTCACAATATGCAGTCTGATGCCCTGCTTTGCTGCTTACAGAATGGGCTTTCACCATAAAAGCATCAAGCTCTCTGGCTGGCTTTAAGATACTGACCGGGCCAATGATTAATTTCAAATTTTCCATATCCATTACGGCATAAACTACGGAATCGAACTCACAGTAAATAACCGGGTATTCCTTACTTTCATGGCTGGCCAGATATTTCAGAAATGGAGCGTTCGTGTAAAGTGGATTCGACTCTGGTGCCAGATCTCCGAAACACTTTTCAATCTTATAATCTCTGTTTACGAGGCAGATATTACAGTGTAGTATGCTGACCCACTGATTCAGTAAAAATTCCCGGTTCATACTCTTATCCTCCTTGTTTCTAATTGTTATCTCATGTTAAATATCTTACTACATTGTTAAGGCAAATACTATCCCTGCCGGATTGGATAGTCAACAGGAATAAATTATAAGTGGATTTATTTGTTCAAATGGATTATAATGTGTTACAGGTATGTAGCAACGTAAGATAAATTGGGAGGAAAAAAGAATGCTTAAGAATATTGTGCTGGCTGTCGCGCTGATTTGTTCATGTATCTATCTGATACTGTTTTTTGTGAATAATCCGAAACTGAATGTATTGGCGAATAAGGTTCAGAAGCCGTTCATCATTATAAGTGCAGCTTTGTTAGTCATATATATCATATTGTGATGTCATCCCCGCGTGGGGATTTGTTTTTGGCAGAAAAAGGGGCATGGGCTCTCAGGGGAGAGCGTCCATACCTCTTTTTTTGTTCTTAAGGCCAGATTCCACGCATATTTTTAGCGTCGACTACACGCTTTACTGCAATAAGATATGCGCCGGTGCGAAGGGAAACATCTTTATCTTTTGCGATGTCCCATACGGACTGAAAAGCCTGATCCATAATATCTTTCAATTGTTCGTTTACATGTTCTTCGCTCCATGAAATAGACTGGATATTTTGAACCCATTCAAAGTAGGAAACAACAACACCTCCTGCATTAGAAAGGATATCTGGGACGATAACGATTCCTCTCTTGTCAAGAATCTTATCAGCATCAATCGTTGTAGGGCCATTGGCAGCTTCTACAATGATCTTTGCCTGAATTTTGTCGGCATTGGAGGCGTTAATCTGGTTCTCAAGTGCCGCTGGAATGAGCACGTCAACAGGAAGCTCAAGCAATTCTGCGTTGGTGATCCATTTTGCATTGCCAGCGTCATATCCTTCGAGAAGGTTTCCACGCTTTTGCGAAAGGTACTCTAAGATAGACGGGATATCGAGTCCGTCGGGATCGTAGAGAGCGCCTGAAACATCGCTGACAGCGGCCACTTTCAGTCCTTGTTCGTAAAGAAGTTTTGCGGATACGCTTCCGACATTTCCCATTCCCTGTATTGCAACCGTGGAATTTTCTGGAGAGAATACGTGTGCCTTCAGGATATTCAAAGTGGTAATCATGACGCCGCGCCCGGTTGCTTCGTTTCTTCCGAGTGCGCCTCCGAGTGCGATTGGTTTCCCGGTAACAACTCCCGGGACGCAGTGGCCCTTTAACATGCTGTAAGTATCCATGATCCAGCCCATGACGTTTGCATTTGTGCCAACATCAGGTGCCGGAATATCCTGGTCCGGTCCGATGATGGGGGCGATCATGGCTGTGAAACGTCTTGTCAGGCTTCGAAGCTCTGATTCTGAGAGTTTTGTTGGATCACAAATGATTCCGCCTTTTCCGCCGCCGTAAGGAATATTTACGACAGCACATTTGAAAGTCATCCACGCTGCGAGAGCCTTTACTTCGTCGAGGTCCACATTCTGATGATAACGGATACCTCCCTTTGCGGGACCTCGGGACGTGGAATGCTGTACGCGGAAACCTTCAAAGACTCTGACGCTTCCGTCATCCATGCGAACAGGCACGGCAACTTTGAGTTCGCGTTCCGGATATTTGATTGCCTCGTAATCACTGGGCACATAACCAAGGATATCTGCAGCATTGCTTACAACAGAGAGCATATTTTCGTAGGGATTATATTTTGGACTCATTTTCATTACCTTCCTTATAGAATTTATATTTTTAGTGTGTGTTTAAAATTTCAGCAGAGGGGATATGTCTGCAAGTCTGCAGCCCGGGTTTAAGTCGCGGGCACGCATGAGAAAATTCAGTTTGTCAATTCTCTCCCCAGAGCGCGGGGCACCGTTTTTAATAAAGCCGACCTGAAGTCCTACGGCAAGATCCATGACGATATCGCCAATGACACCGCCTGCCCTTCCGGATGGGATTGCCAGCAGATTGTGATCCATAGCATAATTGTAGGCGGATAATGCCTCGGTGATGGTTCCTACCTGATTGGGTTTCAGGATAAAACCATCTAATGCATCTAATTCATATGCACGTTTGAGGCGGTCGGGGTTTGTGACAATAAAATCGTCTCCGATGATATTAGTCCGGGTGATTTCTTTATGTGCTTTCGGATAAGATTCCCAATCCTCTTCATCCAGAAGGTCCTCTATAAATACAAAGTTAAACTTTTCAGTCAGATATTTTGTATAATCAATTAATTGCCGGGAATTCACCCTCTGCCCTTTTAAAAGATAGGTGTCATCATGACGGTCATACATTTCACTGGAAGCACAGTCGAATGCAAATCCGATCCGTCCGGTATAGCCACAATGGTCAATAGCTTCTGAGATCAGGTTGAGGATGACCTCGGGATCCTCTGATGGCGCCGCATATCCATAGGAGGGGGCGACTTCTGGTTTCTTCCCGGTATATTTTGTAATGACCGTCTCCAGTTCCTGGAATGTATTAATTCCCATCTCAACAGCCTCATCTATTGTGTCTGCCCCATAAGGCATGATGATGAACTCGTTGAAAGGCTGTGTTAGTGATGCGTAGCGGCCCCCGTTTACAACATTAAAGCTTGGCACAGGTACTGTTTTAACCGGACCACCGGCGATATAGTTGTAGAGCGGCTGGTGTGCTGCTTCGGCAGCTGCCCGGAAAGTGGCGATAGAGACGGAATAAATCGCATTGCCTCCGAGGTTCTTTTTTTCCGGGGTGCCGTCCAGAGAAATCATCTTTTCGTCAATCCCTTTCTGGTCGGTAACATCCATTCCAATCAGGGCTGGTGCGATAAATTTGTTTACATTGTCTACCGCCTTATGTACACTGAGCCCATGATATTCCTCCGGGTTGTTGTCTCTGAGGACACAGCATTCGGACATTCCCACGGAAGACCCGGTTGGGGCGCAGCCTCTGCCGGTGTACCCATCGCTCGTTACGACGTCTACCTCCACCATCGGGCGGCATTTACAGTCTACAATCTGTCGTGCATGTACGGATTTAATGATTGATTTCATGGTTTTCCTCCTATTCGTTTGTTTCCGGAATATACAGAACATTAAAGTCACAAAGGTTGGTACCGGTATTGCCTGTAAATACCGCATCCTCCATCTCGGAGAGGGCTTCATAGCAGGCGTGCCCCCTCAGTGCGGCGTGGACATCGATCTTTTTGGAAACAGCATTGGTGTAGCTTGTCGAATCGCATATGCCTCCTGCAACGGGGGTGGTACCGTCTGTTCCTTCGGAGTCGATGGACAGCATGCAGGCCCCCTTGGTTTTCTGCGCGGCGATGGCAAAGCTTAAAGTTAGTTCCTGTCCGGGTCCGCCGTGGCCTGTGATGAGTTTATTGTCCAGAATCTTCGTTGTGGTTTCACCGGAGCTTAAAATGACGCACGGCGGCTGGACTGGGTTGCCGTAGGCCTGTGATTCTCTTGCAATAGAAGCGAAAAATGTACCGGCGTCCTTACTTTCTCCTTCTAGGAATGAGGAAAGTATGATTGCTGGGATTCCCATCGCCTCTGCAATTTCTTTGGCATAAATGCAGGAATCAGGAAGCGTGTTCAAAAGAAAATAGGTGTTATTTGGGAAAGCCTTTGGCGTCTCACCTTCTGGCCCGACGTTCATCAAATAGTCCACGACATTCTTTGGAAGCTTATCGGCTACGTCGAATTCACGGATAACCCGCCGTGCATCTTCGAGTGTTGTTTTATCAGGGCCCATCGGAGTGCTGGCATACTTCTTATAAGGAATCCCAATGTCGCCGGTTGCAGGGGTTCCGACTGCATCGCTGATTCCGAAACCAATGAGTTCTGCACCGACAGATTCGATCCGTTTTGCAAGCATACCACCATTCAGGGCAGAGATATGGCGGCGGATGGCGTTTACTTCATAGATTCCGGCCCCGGATTTCAACATGATGTCGGTAGTCTTAATTTCATCTTCCAGTGTGATTCCTTCACGCGGACAGCTCATAAGGGCGGAACTTCCACCGCTAATGACAACGATGAATAAATCGTCCGGGCCTGCCTGATCTACAAGGTCGAGGATCTTAAGGCAGGCTTCATATCCAGCCTGGTTTGGGAGAGGGTGACCTCCAACATAGACGTCCGTATTTTGAAAACGATCTGTCTCTTCTTTGATTTTTACAATTGCAATTCCCTTTGTAAGCCGGTTTCCGAGTACCTCATCAACTGCCATAGCCATATGGTTGCAGGCTTTTCCGGCTCCCAGCAGGTAAACGTTCTTCTTTTTTGATAGGTCCCACGTCTTGGTTCCTATATGAAGCATGTCACCGTCGAGGTGCATGATACTTTTAATGCGTTCATAGGAATCCAGTTTCTTAAGAGTTTGTTCTGTAATATCCAGTACAATTTTTCTGGATAGAACATCGCCATGTGAGGTGAGTTGTTCGTAATTCTTGATTTTCTTCATAAGATCCTCCTTTTATATAGGTTTGCATGCTGGTTTGTTTATAGAAGCAGCCTGATTTGATGCATTTCATATATATCAGATAATGTATCAAATGATACAAATAGTATATTGCGATATATTGCAAAAATCAATATTATAATTCAGAAACGGCATAATTAACAAAAAATGAAATCGGAATTAGTTAATAATGCTGAAAAAACGAAAAAATAGAATAAAAACGAAAATAATATTGACAATTGCGATATAACGCGATAGGGTATATGTATTAAATAAAACATAAACAAAAACATTCACATGTGAAGAAAAAAACTAAGCAATTTGCCGACAGGCTCAATATGAAAGGAGACAAAAACATGTCACACAAAACAGAATTCTTATATTTATCAGAACAGGACACAATTAAAGCAGGAGTGCTCGATGCTGTAAAATGTATCGATAACGCGGAGGAAGTCTTTACTTTATTAAGTAAGGGAGATTACCTGATGGGGGGAAGCAACCATAACAGCCACGGCTTGGGAATTGTATTCCCGAAGGAATCCCCGTTCCCGAATATGCCGGTTGCCGGTCCTGATAGAAGATTTGTGGCAATGCCTGCTTATCTGGGAGGCCGGTTTGATGTATGCGGCAATAAATGGTATGGCTCCAATGCAGAGAACCCTAAGAAGGGGCTGCCAAGATCTGTGCTGACCGTAACTTTGAATGATAAAGATACAGGTGAACCACTCTCATTTATGTCTGCGAACCTGTTGAGTGCTGCAAGAACAGGCGCAGTACCGGGAGTTGCTGCGAGACATCTTGCCAGAAAAGATTCAGAAGTTGTAACCGTTTTAGGCTGTGGGCAGATTAACCGTTCCTGCCTCCGTTCTATTCTGACTCAGCTTCCGAATGCAAAGAAAATCGTATGTTATGATATTTTTGAAGAAGCCGGAAAGAAGTTTTTAGGATGGGCAAAGGAAGAACTCGGAATCGATGGAATTGTGACGACAGATTTGGAAGAAGCAGTAAGGGCCGGAGAGGTAATCACGGTTGCAGCATCTCGTCTGAAACCATTATATATTAAAGATGAATGGCTTCAGGAAGGCGTGACACTGCTGATTACAGGACCAATGCAGTCAGACGATTCCTTCTGGATGAATACAAAACTGATCTATGATAATGTAAGGCTGCACGAGGCATATGTGCAGGAAGCCGTTGAGTCTGGGGATAAGGCTGCTTCTTATGCATCCGTAATCGGAGGACCTATCTATACTCTGATTGATGATGGAAAGATCCGCCCACTGGTTGAATCCACGAGTATCGGTGAAGTGATTCTGGGAGAAAAGGAAGGGCGTGCAGACAGCAAAGAGAGGGTTACATTTGTTGCATGTGGTATGGCTACTTTCGATGTGGGACTTGGATATGACCTGTACCAGACTGCATTAAAAGAGGGGATTGGGCAGAAGCTTGTTTTATGGGATGATCCTTATCAAAAATAGTGGGAGAGTGAGAGGACAGGATATATGGAGAATAAAGAAAAAGGTAAAATTGGCTTAATGACTGCTACATTCATGCTGATCGGAACTATTATCGGTGCATCATCCTTTGTAGCAAGCGGATATCAGGCGGAGGCAATGGGGCCTGCAGTGTGGCTGGTATACATAATCGGTGCCCTTTTAACGGTCCCAGTCTGCATCCAGAGTGCACAGATTGGCTGTATACTGCCTGTGGAGGGCTCAAGCTATGTGATGGTAAAGAAGACCAGTGGGAAGTTAAGTACATTTATGTATGGCTGGCTTTATATTATCTGGACGGCAATCTGGCTTCCTTATTGTGCGCATACGATTGCAAAGTATGTAAGACTGTATATCCCCGGGGCAAATGTTTACGTGGTTGCCGTGATTGCACTTCTTCTGTTTGGAGTCATTCACTCTTTCGGGTTTGAAGCGGCGGCCAGGTTCCAGAGTCTGATTGTTATTATTTTGATGGCGGCAATGCTGGTATTTGTTATTATGGGGATTCCTCATGTGAAACTAAGCAACCTAACGCCAATGTTCCCGAAGGGGGCGGGCCCGGTTATAGGCCAGATTATTCCGGCATATTTTGGGTTTGTAGGAATCAATACGATGACAGAATGGGCCGGAAATGTCCACAAACCACAAAAAAACCTGCCTAAAGCTATGTTTTTATGTATGGTAATTGTTACACTGCTGTATTGTGGAATGACTGCAGTATTATGTGGTATGATGCCCTATACAGAGCTTGGCATTGACACGCCGGTTTCTATCGCATCCATGCAGTTTGGAATGCCGGCAGTCACAGCGCTTGTGACGCTTGGGGCAATGTTTGCAACGATTTCAACCTTGAACGGGATGTATGTGTGCCTGACCCATGAGCTGCATAACATGTCCTGTCAGGGAAGCATGCCCGCGCTCTTTAAGAAGACAGCAGGGAAGAAAAATGCACCTATCGTAGCTGTCTGGTTTTCAGTTGCCGTAGCTATTCTTTTGAGCTTTATGAGTGAATCTATTATGGAGTATATAGATGTGGCTACAGCTTTTGTCATGGTAAGCCTGATCCATTCAGCATTTGTATCTGTAAGATTAAAGAAGGTTCTGCCAAAGGCATATGATGAAGCAGCATTTAAGATGAAGGGAATCTGGTATTATATATGGCCGGTCCTTGAAATCGCTTCATGTGGATTTATTCTGGTAGTTACTCTTGTTGGAAGTCCTAAGCTGCTGCTTCCTATGATTGTGATTATTGGAATCGGGATTGTATTCTATTATGTCTATGCTGCAAAACATGAAGGGGCAGAGACTGAAGGTGAAATGCAGAAATCTATATAATACAGGTAATACAAAAAAGTCCTGCAGAATGGCTGGGATGCCGCGCTGTAGGACTTTTTTTCTGTGATTTACAGGCCGAGGTAAAATCCCTGACTCAGGATAGATTCCGTCTTTTCCAGAATGGATTGAGCCTCCTTGTGGTTCTGTCTGGCCATTGCCGTTATCAGGTAGTTGGTGAGGCAGAGTGGCGCAGCAAATGAATTCTTATAGGAAAGGCTGGAAATCGCACATGGAAGAATGATATCTCCATATCCGCTCACTGCCTGATAGTTCAGGCTTGTAATCAGGATCACCTTACTGCCGGCATTCTTCATCCATGAGATGATGGAAGAGCTGACCTTTGAATAACGCGGAAAAAGATAGGCAATACAGACATCATCTTCCCCTGCATTGACGATTTCTTCTGGGTAGATCATGCCGACTGACTGGATTAGGTGTACATTTTTTCGGATCTCACCGAGGCGTGAGGCCATATAATAAGCGGGGGAGAAGGAGCTTCTCATGCCCAGGATGTAGACGGAGCGGGCACGAATAATCGAATCCACTGCCGCATCAAGGTCATCACCTTTCTGTGCCGCGAGAGTCTGACGGATATTCTCGATATCATTCTGGAAACAATCTGACAGGAGCTCGTTATCCGGAGGCTGCGCTGTATCCGGAAGCCTTTCAGAAAGTCTGGCTTTCGGGGCAGAATTGGCATAGATATCTTCTTGGATTGCTTTCTGCATCTCGGAGAAGCCGTCATATCCTAAAACACGTGAAAAACGGATGATTGTAGTCGTACTGACACCGATCTTCCTAGACAGCTCGTCCAGCGTATAGAAAGCGACCTTGTTCAGATGACCTGAAATATAGTCGGCCACATTTTTCTGTGAATTTGTAAATGAGGGTGTTTCTGAGGCTATACGTTTTGAAAAGTCAGACATTTGCTTTACCTTCCTATTGTAAATATATTTACATAATCTTATCATTTTTGACATCATGCGTCAACGCAGGAGCGGGCGGCTTTGACTGGAATGCGGTCAGATTTTATGTTATTATGGAGACTATAGGTAACTGTTTACAGGCGGCCTGTGACCGGCAGCGACTATAAAGAGGTGATTTAAGATGCCAATACCAAATGAAGAAAAAAATTATGAACGTACATCAGCTAAGCAGATGGTTTATGAAAAGATGAAGGACTGGATTATTGAGGGGAAACTGGAGGCCGGAGAGAAGGTGGCAGATGCCGAGATTGCCGCCTATTTCAAGGTGAGCAGGACTCCGGTAAGAGAGGCAATGCAGCTGCTGGAGATGCAGAAGCTGCTGAAGTCATATCCGGGTAAATCTACAATTGTAACAGAAATCCAGAGGGACCAGATCGAGAAGTATTATCTTCCGATGGCTAATCTGCAGCAGCTTGCAATGACGATGGCAGTTGAAAAGATTAAGCCGGAGCATATTGAGGAATTGCGGTACCTGAGTAAACGTTTCGGACACCTGATTGCCTCACAGGACGAGCCGCTTCCGATTCTGAAAGCGGATAGGGATTTTCACAGTTATATACTTGACATTGCGGACAATGAATATGTAAAAGATTTCTGCAATGTATTGTGGATTCATATCCAGCGTCTGGAATATAGTTTTTTCAAGGATTCCCCGTCTCTGGAACTGTCTGTGAAGGAACATGAAGAGATGATCAGTGCACTGGAATTCAAGGATGGATTCTCGGCTTCGATGCGGATGAAACAGCATTGGGACCGTACCGTGCTGGAAATTTACAGTTTGGAAAAACAGTCCTGATTTATTACAAAAAAGTAAGCCATATTTTTGAAAATGAAAGGTTAATGTAAGGCAGCCGTAAACACCATATGTTAGAATAAATCATATACATAGTAGTGATGGATTCGACCCGGCAGGAGGCGGTTATATGGTGAAGAGACAAAGGGATTTTAAGGTTGTGGCAGAGATATTGAAAGGGATTGTGCTTTGTATTTTATTGTTTCCTGTAGGGGTTATATTCCTTGTATTAGGGACTATTACGGGACTTGCCGAGCTTTTTTTAAGAAAACTTGACAAATTTAAAATATGCAGCTGAAAGAAATAATAATTGCTGAGTATGTAAGGAAAGTTCCCTGTAAATACTTATAGGAGATACAGTAAGAGTCTGTAAAAACTGTATCTTTACAGGTATTTATGGAAGGGGACTTTTTTATGTGGATTGTGAACGGAAGAATATATACGATGTCGGGAGATGTAATCAGCAATGGATATGTAAGGACCAAAGGAAATCTGATCGAATCAGTGGGAACGATGGAGAGTCTGAAAAAGGAAAAGAAGGATCCGGCACATGGCAAGAATGAGAAGGTGCTGGATGTACATGGGGCATGGGTGCTGCCCGGATTGATCGAGGCCCACGCCCATATAGGCCTGACGGAAGAAAAAAACGGTATTATCGGTGATGACTGTAATGAGATGACCAATCCGATCCTTCCGGGGCTAAGGGGTCTGGATGGCGTGAATGCGATGGACCCGGCTTTTCACGATGCGATTAAGGCCGGAATCACTTCCGTTATGGCGGGCCCGGGAAGTGCAAATGTAGTTGGCGGCCAGTTCGTTTTCATGAAAACTCAGGGCAGATGTGTGGACAATATGATTGTGAAAAGTCCTGCCGCCATGAAGGTGGCATTTGGCGAAAATCCAAAGACGTCATATGGGGACCAGAATATGTGCCCGGCGACGAGAATGGGGATTGCATACATGCTGCGAAAGGAGTTGTTTCAGGCATCGCAGTATCTGGAGAAGAAGGAGAGCGGCAAGCTTGAAGAACAGGACTTTGATCTGGAACCGTGGATTCCTGTGCTGAAAAAAGAAATTCCGTTAAAGGCCCATGCACACCGGGCGGATGATATTCTTACCGCGATCCGGATCGCGAAAGAATATGATATCGATATTACACTAGACCACTGTACAGAGGGGCACCTCATTGCAGATGAAATCGCCGCGTCTGGTTTTCCGGCTATCGTCGGGACGGACCTGACGGCCCGGTCCAAAGTGGAGGTTGAATATATGAGCTTTAAGACAGCCGGGATTCTGGCAGATGCGGGAGTGAAGGTGGCTGTGACGACAGACCATCCCGTGGCGCTGATCCAGTATCTTCCAATATGTGCAGGATATTCTGTGAAATATGGGCTTCCTATGGAAGAAGGCCTGAAGGCGCTCACCATCTATCCCGCACAGATCTGCCGTACAGATGACCGTGTGGGAAGCCTTGAGCCCGGAAAGGACGCAGACATTGCAGTGTTTGACGGGAATCCTATGGAAGTATTTACCCAAACACTTTATACAATTGTAGACGGGGAAATTGTCTATGACAGGGAGGAAAACAGGTAGTATACTGCCGGAGAGACGCTTGTTTCTCCGGCATTTTAATAGTATGATGTTAAAAGAGGTGATACATAATGAATTATAAAATACTCATGGTGGATGATGACGAAGAACTGCTGAAAATGCTGCGTAATTATTTTGAATTGAAGCAGTACTCTGTTATCACGGCATCAAATGGCATGGAGGCACTGGAAAAGATAAAACTGTCCCCGGACATCATTCTCTTAGATGTGAATATGCCTCTGATTGACGGCATGGAAGTATGCAGGAGAATCCGGGATAAGATTTCATGTCCGATTATATTCCTCACGGCAAAAGTGGAAGAGCAGGACCGGATCAACGGGCTTTTGTCAGGTGGGGATGATTATATATTGAAGCCGTTCAGCTTAAAAGAGCTGGATGCCAGAATTACCGCTCACCTGAAACGCGAGGAGCGTCACAGGATTAAGGCGGACTACAGGTTCCACGGCGGCATGATGATCGATTATGCGGCGAAGAAGGTACAGGTTGGGGAAACCTATCTGGAGCTCACAAAACTGGAATATGATATTATTGAATTCTTATCCATGCACCCGGGGCAGGTGTTCGATAAGGATCGCATCTACGAAAAGGTGTGCGGCTATGATGCGGAAGGTGACAGCCGCGTTGTGACCGAACTGGTGCGCAGAATCCGTAAAAAAGTGGCAGAGCATACAGAGACCGAGTATATCGAAACAGTCTGGGGGATGGGATACCGATGGAAAAAATAAGAAATCTCTCGTTAAAGTCTTCAATTGTTCTTTATATGGCAGTAAGCCTGCTCTTCAGTTTCCTGCTGTCAGCAGTGATTGTACGGACGGCTACATATACACAGCAGCAGGTCTGGCAGAAATATGCAGATGACGGGTATTATGAAGCAGCGGAGAACAGGGAGGAGGGTTATGAGGTAATCGTTTCCAGACCGAACCAGAGCCAGATGTCAGAGATGGACTGGCATATATCTGAGCTGTGTGATTTTCTGGAAACATATACAGTTCTGATCGTTTCAATAGCGGGCAGCTTCATTGCGGTCGGACTGTTCTATAGAAATAAAATAAAGGTCCCGATCGAGGAACTGAATAAGGCTTCCCGGATGATTGCGGAAAATGAGTTGGAATTTCAGATTACATACGAAAACCGGGATGAATTAGGCCGCCTGTGCCGTGAGTTTGAGAAAATGAGGGGCCAGTTAGAGGAAAACAACCGGACACTCTGGCGCATGGTCGAGGATGAACGGGCGCTTCGTGCGGCCATCGCTCACGACATCCGGTCACCGCTTTCTGTGCTGAGCGGCTATCAGGAAACACTGCTCGAATTTGTACCGGAAGAGACACTTGATAAAGAACAAATCATCGATATGCTGAAGGCCGGCAGGGACCAGATCGGGCGGATGAACCGTTTTATAGAAACGATGAGAAATATGACAAGGCTGGAAGACCGCGAACTCGAGTATACAGATGTGGACGTGGAAGTCCTGGCTGGCCGGATACAGGAAGCGGCAGACATCATTTGCTGCAAAACGGGGAAACAATGCACAGTCAGGATACAGACTGGCACAAAGGTATTCGGGATAGATTCGGAGGTAGTCCTCGAGGTAGCAGAGAACCTCCTGTCCAATGCCCTGCGGTATGCGAAGGAAAAGACAGAGGTGATTCTAACATCGGCAGGACAGGAACTGATCATAACCGTTCAGGATGACGGACAGGGGTTCACGGAAGATCCCGATACACTTACAAAAGCCTTTTACCATTCGAACCCGCAGGATGACCTGAAACATTTTGGAATGGGAATGTATATCAGCCGGATCTACTGTGAAAAACACGGAGGCAGACTTTTGACAGGAAATCTGGCACAGGGAGGGGCGTTTGTACAGGCAGCATTTAAGACAGAAAGATAATATAAAAGTTATTGCTAAAATCAAGAAAAACGTATATAATAATAGTACATAAAAGAGAAATCTTATATGTATTGGGTGTTTGTCGGAAGTACCCGTATAATAAAAACCGAAGAAATTGCGAGGCGTTTATCGGATGTGCCTGGCTTAATAAAAACCGAAGAAACTATTTATAATAAGGAACATCCAAGAGGATGTTCCTTATTAAATATACGGAGGAAAAATGACAGATATACAAAACATTGAATGTGTATTTTTAAAAGAAGAGTATTTTATTTTGCATTCCCAATATAGTAAGATGTTAGATCCGGGACACATTCAAAAACAGAGTAAAAGGTCGTATTTATATGTAAAAGTGAAATATGAAGGAAATAATTTGTTTATACCATTGAGAAAAAATTTAGGAAAGGCGGTACGTGCATTTGGAAAGATCGGCTATAGCGTACCATCAATCGAGAAACCTAATGCAGGTTTAGACTATAGGTATATTCTTATAGTCAATGAAGAAAAGTACATAGAACATCCGGTTACTTTGAGAATACCAAAGGCTCAATATAAGATTATTTGTGATAATTATAAGACAATCGAAAAAGAAGCTTTGGCTTATGTTAATGGATATGTTAAAACAGCAATTAAAGATAGGGTTGAAAAAGAAGCTAAATATAGAGAATCTAGTTTATTAAATTTTCATGATGAATTAAAAATTGCAGAAAAAAAGATAGAGAAGTATAAGAAGAAATTCGACAACAGATAATTAAATATACGATTCGTAACCTTCTGGTACGTTCCATAATGCATTAAAACATCCCAGGGCATTTGTCCGGGGATGTTTTTGATTTTATTGTCTTTTTGTTGTGAATTGTCCGGTATCCTGTCTTTAAAGAAGAGAAAGGCGGGATATTTATGAAAGCAATTATAAAGAGAGAAATCAAGAATTATTTGAAGAACCCTATCTTCTGGATCGGACTGGTGATTGTGATTGCAGGTGTCTATCAGTGTCTGGCCCCGTATATGAAAATCCATTATTTTAAATCAGACGAGGAGATTCAGAAGATTAAGGTCAGTGTGCTGTCTGATGCCGATATTGCAGACGGATATCTCCCTGCATCACCGGAAGAACAGGTGGAACTGGCAGCCGGAAGGATCAAAAAGTCTTTGACAGATGACTTGAAAATGTCAGAATCTGAGGCTGATGAGATCATCCGGGGGATTCGGGGAATGAGTGCAGCCGAGGCTGCAGAGTATCTGCGAAAATACCATTTCTATGGAGCAGAGTATGTTTTTGAGGACTACAGGTATCGCCAGGGGACTATGGAGGAAGTGAACGGATACATTTCCCAAAAACTTGAAAATCATGCATTCTCGTATTATTTCTCAAGAAAGTTTGCTGATTTCGGCGGCTTGTATATGGCCTTCTTCTCCGTGATACTTTTTGCATTTCTGTTCATTCAGGATACGAGAAAGAATACTTATGAACTGCTCCACACTAAGCCTGTCCGTGCATGGCAGTATGTGCTCGGGAAAGTGGGCGGGGGATTTCTGACCGGGCTGCTCGTTCTTGCTGTACTGAACGTGGTATTCATGACATTATGCTTCCTGTGTGCGAAAGACTCCGGCTTTCCGGTAAATCCGGCAGACTTTCTGTTTTCAACCTGCGTATACATTCTGCCAAATATGCTGATGATTATTTGTGTATACACGATAACTGCACTGCTGTTTAAAAATCCCCTTCCTGCGGTGCCGCTTCTGTTTTTGTACATTGTGTATTCGAATATGGGGAGCACCGGGCCGGACGGGATGTATGGTTATTACGGGAGACCCCTTGCAATCATGGTCAGGTTTCCCGGAACATTTTTTGATACCTCACCGCCGCCGATGGTTTGGTTAAACCAGTTGTTTCTGGTCTTTACTTCAGCATTGCTGATGACACTGGCCGTATACATCTGGAAAAGGAGGCGGGTATATTGAGAAAAGAAATGAAAATCTGTCTTCCTGTTTATAAAGTATTATATTCAGCAGCGTTTATCGTCATATTAAGCATCATCCGGGGAATATCACGGGTAAGCGAAATCGGATTGGCGATGGAACCTCCGGTTGGCCTGTTGGCGCTGGTGTTCTGCGCGGATACTTACTGGATCGAGATCCAGTCAAAAAGAGCAGAAGTATTTAAACTCTGCCCCCTGAAAAAGCAGGCGGGTGCTGTCCGGAAACGGCTGGCTATTCAGATGGTTTTTCTGACAGGATGTTCTGCAATGGGATATGGAATGTTTTACTGGCAGAAACCAATGGCGGTAATAGGCGGGGAACAGCTCGCAGAATTTTTGGTTTTTCTGGCTGCGATTACTGTAACCATTATGTTTTGGGGAACCTTATCCATGACAATCTGTAATATTTTCAGAAATATATGGGCGGGGATCGGCTGTACACTTTTTCTCTGGATGACACTAAATTCACAGGCGGGAGACCGGATTTTGGGAAAATACAATATATTTTCCTATACCTTCCGGGATTCCTACGACATCACCAATTTAAGCTGGCTGTGGGGAAAAAGTATTTCATTACTGATAACACTTGCTCTGGCCGCGGCAGTTCCGCTCATTTTAAAGAAAAGGGAGGCAGCACTATGAGTGTAAAAATAAAAGATTTGACAGTAACGTTTAAGAATCGTGTAACGGCAGTAAACCACGTGGATATGATGATTCCGAAAGGGATATACGGACTGCTCGGGGAAAACGGCGCAGGCAAGACAACACTGATGCGTGTGCTGACAACAGTATTGAAACCTACAGGCGGCACCGTTTCGCTGGATGGGATTTTATACGGTGATAACACATATGAGAAAATCCAGAAGAAGATCGGTTACCTCCCTCAGGAGATTGATCTGTACCCGAACCTGACAGTGAGGGAATGTCTGGAGTATATGGGGGAATTATCTGGAATCGAAAAGACCGTCTGCAGTCAGAGGATTGATTTTTACCTTCAGAAAACGAGTCTGGCGGCTCATCAGAAGAAGAAAATAAGACAGCTTTCCGGTGGGATGAAACGCCGGGTGGGACTGATTCAGGCGCTTTTGAACGAGCCGGATTTCTTAATTGTAGACGAACCTACCACTGGTTTAGACCCTGAGGAACGTATCCGGATTCGTACACTATTAGTAGACTTCTCCAAAGACCGCACGGTTCTGTTTTCGACACACGTAGTGGAGGACCTGGCTGCCACCTGTAACCGGCTCTCTATCATGAAAAAAGGTTCCATCCTTTACTCGGGCGGTATAAGGGAACTGTTGGAAGAGGCAAAAGGCTGTGTCTGGAGCTGTTATGCGGAGAATGAAGAAGAGGCGCTGGAACTGGAAAAAAGTTATCACGTTTCCGCCAAACAATATGTGGATAACGGGCTGAAATTGAAGCTGTTGTGTGAAAAAAAGCCAGATGCGGACTGCAGGCCGTGCGAAGTTACGCTGGAAGATGCGTATATTTATATCACAAATATGAAGGATTATTGATTTTGCAGGGGGTATTGGCCCCCTGCATTTATGAATCTGCCAGAAGGTGGTAAACATTTCCTTTTACCTGTTCCAGTTTTCCATCCCTCATGTAAACATTTATCATTACCTTCTGTGCTTCCGGAAAGATGAGATTGCTCATTACCGTTTCTCCACCGTTCAGGAAAAGCTCTGTCTGGGAATTATCCAGAAGCAGTCTAAGCTTCAGGCAGTTCCCGCGGCAGCTGGCGTATCCTTCGTATCTTCCAGAGAAATCCTTATGTGCATTGATACCGGCATGGGTCCGGTCGACGAAACATCTGTTGTTTTCCGGTTCTACACTTACATAGAATTCCTGCCCGCAGCCGTAATCCAGTTTTAAACCAAATTCCTTGGGCCATGCCTTACCCCGGTAAAATTCAAGCTCCAGCTCCTGGCTCAGATATGTAAACGGCAGTAAGAAGACAGTTTCCTTTTCGCCTTTCGCCTGATCGAAACTACTTACGGCAATCCGGGCGGCATCATGGCGGAGATATTTGATTTCTTCCGCGGGTTCCTGTATCAGCCGCCTGCCTGTCCCGCGGCCATTGCCGTTAGTCAGTTTCAGTTCCCTTACAAAGGACATTTGTCCCTTGAAAGGAGTTGTCGGAAGAAAATCCCGATACTGCCAGTTGTCTGCCCATGCGATCATCAGCCTGCGGCCGCGGGGGGCATGATTCCAGGTTACCCCGGCATAAAAATCCTTTCCATAGTCCAGCCACAGCACTTCTTCCTGCGGGTTGGAATTTCGAAATTGAATGCCGTCAAACTCTCCCACAAAATACTGCATACCGGTGCCGCCGGCTGGTGAACCCTGATTGATGCTGATGATCAGAATCCAGCAGAGTTCCCCATCAGTTTCCACTGGAAACAGATCCGGGCATTCCCATACCCCGGCATGGCTGCCGTGTCCTTTACCGAAAGAGGAGAGGTAAGACCAGTTCTCCAGATCGTCTGAACCATAGAACAAAGCTTCTGTACCGCCGGATAAGACCATGACCCATTTTTGCGTCTGCTCATGCCAGAATACTTTGGGGTCCCGGAAATCCGGTTTTTCAGGATGTGTAAGAATCGGGTTTCTGGGATGTTTTTCCCAAGTGCGCCCTGCGTCGTAGCTGAATGCCAGCCCCTGACTCTGTCTGCCAGTCCCGTGTTCACTGTATGTAAAAAATGCGGCCAGTCTGTGATTCTTCTCGTCTGCCACTGCACTTCCGGACCAGATCTGTCCAATTTCGTCTGGAAACAGTGCATTGGGAAGTCTCACCCAATGCACCAGATCCTGACTGACAGCATGTCCCCAGTGGATTTGTTCTTCTATATTATATTGATGAAATAGGTGGTACTCGCCTCTATAGTAAACCAGCCCGTTTGGGTCGTTAAGAATGTATGCCTCCGGCGAAAAATGATATTCTGGTCGAAATCGTTCCATACTGCCTCCTGTGTCTAATCTATTGAGCCTTTAACTCTTTAAAGTCTTTTTTCAGTTTTTCCACGCATCCATTCCAGTCATAGTCGCCGTTAAAATACCCCTGAAAGTCTGCTGCAGACTGTGTTTCATAACCTGACGGGAATCCGTTCATAACCCACGGTATTGTTTTTCCTTCATTAATGTATCTCTGAACTTCTTTTGACAGCGGGTCGCTGATTTCGATTCCGTCATAGTTTGTAAATGCCGGGATAAATCCAAAGTCATCTATAATAATTTTCTTCCCGTCATCTGACTGGAACAGCCAGTTTAAGAAATCTTTGGATGCCTGTTTCTTCTCATCGCTTGACTGGCTGTTAACGCACCAGTAGATGGAGATGCCTGTTGCAATACTGTCTTCGTTTACGCCCTTTAAAGGAATAGGGAGCATTCCAAGCTTCTCGGACATTTCTTCTGAAATTCCTTTTACCTCAGGCCCGATCCAGTTCCCCTGCTGGACAACGGCAACACGCTCAATTGCAATTCCCCCGCCAATCTGTGAAGAATAATCGACTGCATTCAGAAGGGCAAGGTTGTCTTTGGAAGTTGTATATTTTGTCTCCAGATCGACTAAATCTTTCAGTGCATCTGCATAAATCAAGTCAATAGAATCCTTCTGCCATAATTCAGAAGCTGAGGTAAATTCATTTGCCAGAGCCACATTTAGTGTATGTAATCCCGGAATCCATGACTCTTTGGCGGCATATTCTTCTACCGCTTCTAATGCAGGGAACTGTTCGGAAAGCTTTCCTGAGTCAATCTGCTCCTGCAGGTCTGCAAATGCTTTATCTATTGCATCATAGCTTGTCAATTTCTCCGCGTCAATTCCTGCGGCTTCAAAAATATCTTTGTTGTATACGAGGCCGTACCCTTCTATGCCTACCGGCAGCCCGTAAACTTTTCCGTCTCTGGTCATATCATCTAAGGAACCATCCACGACATTTTCTACCCACGGCTGGTCGCTCAGATCCTCCGTATATTCCAGAAGGTTGTCGAGCTTATCGCCTGCTGCATAGATATCTACGGAATCTTTGTTAAGAAGCTTTGCTTTCAGATTCGTATTATAATCATTTCCCTGAATACTTTCCACATTGATCTTTACATCCGGATTCTGCTCCATATACGTTTTTGCCGCCGCTTCTAACTGGGATGCAATCTCTGATTTGTTCTGGTACAGATTAATGGTAACCTGTCCGTTTTTACCTCCATTTTCCCCGGACTTGTCCGAAGACCCGCAGCCTGCCAGAGATGCTGTCACCATAGCCGCTGCCAACATTGCACATAATACTTTTTTCCTCATCTTTTTTTCCTCCTGAAATTTATTAAAATAAAGTAACAACGGTTTCGTATGGGCGCAGAAGAATGCTTCCATCTTCTCCTGTACGACCCTCACTGCCATAAGCAGCAATTAACATTTTGTTCTCATGGCTGTAATTTGAAATGAGTATTCTGCCTTTTGTTCCTTTTAGTTCGTCCGGTATCTGCATACGGACCTGAGCATCTGTAAAGTTGCAGGCCACAAGCAGTTTTTCCTGATCCAGTGTTCTCATATATGTAAAGGTTTTATCACTTTCCGGGTCCAGCAGGCGGTAATCACCGTACACAATGATGCGGTACTTTTTCCTCAGCGCAATCAGCCGTTTATAATAGTTTAAAATAGATTCCTCATTTTGCTGCTGATCTTCAACATTGATTGATTTATAATTCGGATTTACGGTAAACCAGGGGGTTCCTTTCGTGAAACCGGCATTTTCCCTGCTGTTCCACTGCATTGGTGTGCGTGCATTATCTCTGCTTTTCCAGCGGATACGCCGCATCATGGTTTCCTCATCTACACCTTCCATTTTCGTACACTGTTCAAATGCTGTTCTGGATTCTATGTCCTCATATTCCTCAATCGTATCAAAATAAAGATTGGTCATGCCGATTTCCTCACCCTGATAAATATAAGGGGTTCCCTGCATCATATGCAGACATGTGGCCAGCATTTTCGCAGACAGTTCCCGGTACGCGCCATCATTACCAAATCTGGATACGACCCTCGGCTGGTCGTGGTTGTTCCAGTAAAGACTGTTCCAGGCTTTTTGGTACATTCCGTTCTGCCATCTGGTCATGATTTCTTTCAGCTTCTTCAGTTCAAATCTTTGGTCATTCCATTTGGAGTTTCCCAGATTGTCTACATTCATATGCTCGAATGTAAAGATCATATTCAGCTCATTCTCATCGAATCCGGCGTATTTTATCCCGTCCTCCACGGAAGTGTTTAAGGTTTCCCCTACTGTTATCACATCATGCTTACTCAGGACTTTCTCGTTCATCTCTTTCAGATAGATATGCGCCTGGGGCATATTATGCGTGTAGGGGACAAGATCACCGTAAAGCGCATTCCCATCTTTTATACCATCCGGAAAATTCTGGTCCTTTCCGATCAGGTTGATGACATCCATCCGGAAACCGTCAATCCCTTTGTTCAGCCACCACTGCATCATGTCATAGATTTCTTCCCGGACAGCCGGATTTTCCCAGTTCAGGTCAGGCTGCTTGCGTGAAAATATATGCAGATAATATTCTTTGCGTTCCTCACAGTATTCCCATGCAGAGCCTCCGAAGAAAGAGCCCCAGTTGTTGGGCGGGTTCTCCCCCTTTCCCTTTTTCCAGATATAATAATCCCGGTACTTGCCGCCATCCAGGGCACGTTTGCTCTGGTTAAACCATTCGTGTTCATCGGAAGTGTGGTTGACGACAAGGTCCAGCATGATTTTAAGCCCTCTTTTATGTGCTTCTTCAAGCATCCTGTGAAAATCCTCCATTGTACCGAATTCCTCCATGATATCCCTGTAATTGCTGATATCATAACCATTATCGTCATTCGGCGATTTACAGACAGGTGACAGCCAGAGCACGTCCACCCCCAAATCCTTTAGATAATCTAATTTTGTTGTAATCCCGTTAATATCACCTATTCCGTCACCGTTGCTGTCGCAAAAGCTTCTGGGATAAATCTGATATACGACACATTCTTTCCACCAATTTTGTTCCTTCATGTTCTGTCTCCATTTCTCAGTCTCATTTCCTGACAGCTTTGGCCTGCCGTAACTGTCAGCTCATTTCTTACTTTACAGCACCGTCTGTGATTCCCTTTACAATATGTTTCTGGCAGCACAGATAAAAGATGATAATCGGAATCATACACAGAATCAGAGCGGCCGTTGCCAGATCCCACTTTTTCGTAAACTGCCCGAAGAACAGATATGTACGCAGCGGCAGTGTCTGCATGCCGTCTTTATTGATGACCAGGGATGGAAGTAGGAAATCATTCCATATCCACATGACATTTATTACGGCAACTGTAACCAGTATGGTTTTTAAAAGCGGCACTACAATATAAAAGAATGTCTGGAACATATTGCAGCCGTCAATGGTAGCCGCTTCTTCCAATTCTACAGGTACATTTTTTATGAATCCATGCAGCAGTACGATTGACATGCTGCACCCGAAGCCGATATACATAAAGACCAGTCCCGGACGGTTCATTAGATTCAGCTTACTCATAAAATCGACAAGCGGCAGCATTACACACTGGAACGGGATCAGCAGTGCTGAGGAGAAGACAAGGAATAAGACCTTGCTGCATCTCGTTTTATACCTGACAAGGACCCACGCCGCCATTGCTGATACAAGGAGAATCAGGACGGTAGCGATCACGGTAATGACAAGTGAATTCGTGAAAGCACTCAGAAAATCCAGTTTCTCAAATGCCTGCTTATAATTATCGAAGGAAAACTGCTGCGGCAGTGCAAGGATGTCCAGATAGATTTCCTTCAGTGATTTAAAAGAACTATTCAGGAGAATCAGTACCGGTGATATAAATATCACGGCAAGAATGGTTCCCAGAATGCCAAAACCTATATTTTTTGTCCTGCTTTTTGCCATTACGCTTCGACCTCCCTCTTCTTTGTGATTGAAAGCTGAATGACAGATATCGTCATTACAATCAGCATAAAGATAACTGCCTTAGATTGTGCCATACCAAACCGTCCTTCTGAAAATGCGGTATTATAAATATTCAGGGACATCATCTGTGTGCTGTTTGCAGGGCCTCCGCCTGTCAGGGAAATGTTCTGGTCAAACAGTTTAAATGAATTTGAAATTGACAGGAACAACCCAATCGTAAATGCAGGCATCATAAGCGGCAGGATAATGCTTTTTAATTTCTGGAACCCGGCTGCACCGTCGATTTCTGAAGCTTCAATCACGGAATCCGGTATGTTCTGTATCTGGGCTATATAAATAATCATCATATAACCGGAAAGCTGCCATGTCACAACGATTAAAAGCCCGATAAATCCGGTTTCCGTGTTGGACAGCCATCCCTGAAGGAAGTCCAGATGCAGTGCCTTACCCAGTGCGTCAAACACCTGGACGAAAATGAACTGCCATGTAAAACCGAGCAGAATTCCGCCGATCAGGTTTGGCAGGAAGAATACTCCCCGCATCAGGTTAGCCCCTTTCATCTTGCGGGTGACCAGCATGGCAAGGGCAAATCCTACGACATTTACGGAAATGACTGCACAGACAGAGAACGCAAAAGTAAACAAAAATGCATGTGCGAACTTCGGATCATTCGTAATTGTCGTGATATAATTCTGCAGACCTACAAAGTTTTTCTGGCTGCCGATTCCGTTCCAATCCGTAAATGAATAAAAGATTCCCATCAATGTCGGAATGGCCTGAATTAAAATAAAAGAAATCATTGCGGGTGCAAGAAACACCCAGAACCCCCATTTTGGCTTTCGCATATTTACATCTCCTTTTCGAATGCTTGTTATCTTTCTTGTCTCTACTGTATCACACCGTATTCACACAGGCAAAGGTTTTATATAAAACCTATATTTTAGATATAAATAAAAGCTGATTTATATACATTTTATATATGCAATTTATATATAATTAACAAAAATGCGTATTCATAAAACTTTTTCAGAGTTCTACGAATACGCATTTTTTGTAGCTTTACCAGATATCAGAGTTATCTGTCTTTGTTATTTTTGTTATTGATTATCTTCACAGACCGTCCTTTTATCAGCCAGACAGGCCTCTTTACATCTATATTTCCGACCAGCTTTCCCGCAATCATATCGAGCATGAGAGAAACTGCAACTTCCGCCTTATCGGTAATATCCTGATGGATGGTAGTCAGTCTGGGTATCGCATATTGTGCGAGGAGACTGTCATCAAACCCGGCGATGGCAATTTCATCCGGTATCTGGATACCTTTTGTCTGGAAATACCTCATTGCCTCCAGTGCAAACGTATCTGACGCAAAAAACAATGCGGCATTTTTGTTCACAAACTTCATCAGACCCTCATAATTGTGCAGACGCATCTCAAAAGAATCCTCCAGTATTGTAAAATTATATGGTTTGTAGGGAATCCCCCCTTCTTCCAGCGCCCTGCGGTATCCGAGCCACCTCTGGTGGTCGACACCGGCGTCCTTATTGGCAAACATCAGTATATTGGTATATCCGCATTCAATCAGATATTTGGTCATAATATACCCGCCCTGTTCGTCCTCGAGCCCTACATTTACAAAGTCATCGTTAAATTTATCGATCAAATCTATGGCAACGATCGGTTTACCTGTTAACGTGCGGATCTTCACGTAATCGTTATGTGTAAATGTAATTGCAATCAGCCCGTCCACATTCCATGCGAGTGCCATCTTAAAGATATCGTCCAGATCCTCCGCAGCATAAAGCATCATATAGTAACCCGCCTCACGGATATTTTTTTCCAGAACACCAATCACATGGCTGTAGAAGGAATCTGCAATAACAGTATTCTCGTAATGTCTGGAAACGTGGATTACGACCCCGATAATCTTGGAACTGCCGTTCTTCAGACCACTTAACCCCATCCTCGGGACATAATGATTCTCTTCCAGAATCTTTTTAATCTTCTGTATGTTCGCCTGTGAGACTTTTTTTGTATTTCCGTGGAGTACATTATAGACCGTCGTCATACTGACTCCTGCTATTTCGGCAATTTCTTTCACTGTAATCATTTCGATGTATTCCTCCTGTATCCTGCGTAAAGCCAGACGGCATTATTGACATCTGCAAGTTCATTGTAATGGACTACTTTCTGTAAAACAAGCGAAATCTTTGCTTCCGGTATCATGACATTAATATGTCGGTGTGATAGAATAAATAATAAAGCAGTCATCATAGTGATAAATTATAACGTTACCGCCTGCATGCTGGAGCGGTTTTGAATAGGAGTGGTTTTTATGGAATTTAGTCATGAATTGATCATGCCAAATGAAGATCTGCCTTTTAAGATGTTTATTTTTGAAGGGAAGGACGGCAATTATTTCCGGGACAAGCACTGGCACAGGTCTATCGAAATATTTGCGGTGTTTGAAGGGTCCCTTACTTTTTATATTAATCAGGAGATGTATCCTCTTAAGGCTGGGGAATTTATGCTGGTGAACTCTAACGAAATCCATTCCGTAGATTCCCCGGACAGGAATATGACGGTGGTAGTGCAGATTCCTTTGAAGACGTTTGAAGACTATTTCACCGGGGAACAGTTCATCCGGTTTACTCATGATTCGAAAAGGCAGGATGAGCGGGTGATGAATGTCATTTCGGATATTTATGAGGCGTATACTGAAAAAGGGTGCGGGTATGACCTCAAGGTGCAGAGTCTGTTTTATGAGCTTTTATACCTGATGGTGACGAAGTACCGGGAGACGGAAGTGAGTCAGGAGATGGTGAAGCAGAACCGGAAACTGTCACGGCTGTCTATGATTACTTCTTATGTGAAGGAACATTATACGGATGAGCTCTCACTGGAGCGTCTGGCGGAGATTTTTGGCTATTCGCCCGCCTATCTGTCCCGGATGTTCCAGAAATATGCAGGGATTAATTATAAATCTTACCTGCAGGGGATACGTGTAGATCATGCCTATCAGGAACTGGCGAATACACAGCGGACGATCAGTGAGATCGCTTTGGAGAATGGATTTCCCAATAGTAAGGCATTTACGAAGGCATTTTCGAAGAAGTATGGGATGCTGCCGAGTGATTACAGAAAGAGGACAAAAAAGTGCCCTTGATTAGATAAGTAAGTGGTCGAAAAAGAACTGTTTCATTGATAAAATAACCTCATCAGGGGAATATTTATTTTCCCCGTCATCATGTAAACAAAATTAGGAGGTTAGCATAATGAATATTCAGAAAGTAACTGATTCTTCATTTGGCAAGTATGGAAAGGTCCTGGAGGGATATTCCATCTCAAGGATTCTGGAAGAGATGGAGCATACGCCTCTGCCGGAAGAAGTGATCTATGTACCATCTGTAGAAGAGATGGAAGCGCTGCCGGAAGCAGAAGCCTTTAAAAACAGGGCATATGGCGGGCTGCCGATCCAGATTGGATACTGCAACGGGGACAATCATAAGCTGAATGGTCTGGAATACCACCGCTCATCAGAGATTAACATTGCAGTGACAGACCTGATCCTGCTTATTGGTTCACAGCAGGACATTCAGGCGGATTATACATATGACACTTCTCTGGTGGAGGCATTTTTCGTGCCGGCTGGAACCGTGATCGAGGTATATGCGACGACGCTTCACTATGCACCGTGCACCGCTGCAAAGGGCGGATTCAGATGCGTAGTCATTCTGCCGAAGGATACGAACACAGATCTGACATTTGAACCCGGAACAGAAGGAGAGGACCGTCTGATCACGGCAAAGAACAAGTGGCTGATTGCGCATGAGGATGCAGGGATCGAAGGCGCTTTCTGTGGGCTGAAAGGCGAGAACATTACGCTTGAGTAATTATTTCATTTTAAGTTTAGAGAGAACAGGACACTATAAAAAATAGTTTTATGAAAGGAAGGTACAAGTTATGAGTAACATGCCAGAATTAAAAATCGGAGTTGTAGCTGTCAGCAGAGATTGTTTCCCGGAGAGTCTTTCCGTGACAAGAAGAGAAGCACTGATCAATGCTTATAAGGAGAAATACGGGGAAGGCGAGATTTATGAATGTCCGATCTGTATTGTAGAAAGTGAAATCCATATGGTGCAGGCTTTAGAGGATGTTAAGAATGCAGGATGCAACGCGCTGGTTGTATATCTTGGAAACTTCGGACCGGAGATTTCAGAGACACTGCTTGCAAAACATTTTGACGGACCGAAGATGTTCATCGCGGCAGCAGAAGAGACAGGCAGCAACCTGCTTCAGGGACGCGGCGACGCGTACTGCGGTATGCTCAATGCAAGCTATAACCTGCAGCTGCGTAATATCAAAGCATATATCCCGGAATACCCGGTTGGAACAGCAGCAGAATGTGCAGATATGATCCATGAATTCAGACCGGTCGCCAGAGCAGTTGTTGCACTGAATGACCTGAAAATTATCAGCTTCGGACCTCGTCCGCTGAACTTCCTTGCATGTAATGCACCAATCAAGCAGTTATACAATCTGGGCGTGGAGATTGAAGAAAACTCCGAACTGGATTTATTTGAGGCATTTAACAAACATGCCGGTGATGAAAGAATTGCGGCAGTTGTAAAAGAGATGGAAGAAGAACTCGGTGCAGGCAACAAGAAACCTGAGATTCTTGAGAAACTGGCCCAGTATGAGATTACACTGAAGGACTGGATCGAGGAGCACAAAGGTTACAGAAAATACGTGGCAATCGCAGGAAAGTGCTGGCCTGCATTCCAGACACAGTTTGGATTTGTTCCATGCTATGTCAACAGCCGCCTGACTGCACAGGGAATCCCGGTTTCCTGCGAAGTAGATATTTACGGTGCACTGAGTGAATTCATCGGAACCGTAGTCAGTGAAGACGCCGTAACACTGCTGGATATCAACAACACCGTACCGGCAGATATGTATAAAGAAGACATTGAAGGCAAATACAACTATACACAGAAAGATACATTTATGGGATTCCACTGTGGTAACACAGCATCCAGCAAGCTTACTTCCTGTGAGATGAAGTACCAGATGATCATGGCAAGGGCTCTTCCGGAAGAAGTAACACAGGGAACACTCGAAGGCGATATCGTACCTGGAGACATCACATTCTTCAGACTCCAGAGTACCGCAGACTGCAAGCTCCGCGCATACATCGCACAGGGAGAAGTCCTTCCGGTAGCAACCAGATCCTTCGGATCCATTGGAGTATTTGCAATACCGGAGATGGGCAGATTCTACCGCCATGTACTGATTGAGGGCGGATACCCGCACCACGGAGCAGTTGCATTCGGGAACCACGGCAAGGCACTGTTTGAAGTATTCAAGTATATCGGCGTGCCGGTAGAAGAAATCGGATACAACCAGCCCGCAGGCGTAAGATACCCGACAGAAAATCCTTGGAAATAGTCAGAAATTTCAGAAAACGGAGAGCAAAGGGGTCAGAACCCTTTGCATCTCTTTGCAGGAGGTTACAGATGTTATATATAGGCGTAGACTTAGGTACCTCAGCGGTAAAACTGCTGCTGATGGATGAGAATGGCAAGATTCAGAATATTGTTTCAAAAGAGTATCCGCTTTACTTCCCGCATCCGGGCTGGTCCCAGCAGGATCCGCAGGACTGGTATGCACAGACTGTGGAGGGAATCAGGGAACTGACGGCTGACTGCGATAAATCCCAGGTTGCGGGAATCAGTTTTGGCGGACAGATGCACGGACTTGTTGTGTTGGATGAGAATGATGACGTGATCCGCCCGGCGATCCTGTGGAATGACGGCCGTACAGGGAAAGAGACAGACTACCTGAATAATGTGATTGGAAAAGATAAATTGTCCAAGTATACTGCAAATATTGCGTTTGCAGGATTCACGGCCCCGAAGATTCTCTGGATGAAAGAAAACGAGCCTGATAACTTCGCGAAAATCAGTAAGATTATGCTGCCGAAGGATTATCTTGCATACAAGTTAAGCGGTGTATTCTGCACGGATTATTCAGATGCGTCAGGTATGCTTCTTATGGATGTAGAGCATAAATGCTGGTCAAAAGAAATGATGGAAATCTGCGGTGTGACAGAAGCACAGCTTCCGAAACTGTATGAGAGCTATGATATTGTAGGAAGTATCAAGGCAGACCTGGCAGAAGAATTTGGCTTTACAGGTGATGTGAAAGTAGCGGCAGGTGCAGGAGACAATGCGGCGGCAGCAGTGGGAACAGGCACGGTCGGAGATGGTATGTGTAACATATCCCTCGGAACGTCAGGCACAATTTTTATTTCCAGCAAGTCGTTCGGCGTAGATGAAAATAATGCACTGCATTCCTTTGCACATGCGGACGGATATTATCACCTGATGGGATGTATGTTAAGTGCAGCTTCCTGTAACAAATGGTGGATGGATGAAATCTTAAAAACAAAGGAATATGCATCAGAGCAGGAAGGCATCGTAAAACTGGGAGAGAATCAGGTATTCTATCTTCCATACCTGATGGGAGAGCGCTCCCCGCACAATGATCCGAAAGCACGCGCAACATTTATCGGAATGACGATGGACACAACAAGGGAAGATATGACACAGGCGGTTCTGGAAGGGGTTGCCTTCGGTTTAAGAGATTCCCTCGAGGTTGCAAGAAGCCTTGGAATCAAGATCGAGCGGACAAAGATCTGCGGCGGCGGTGCAAAGAGCCCGCTGTGGAAGAAGATTATTGCAAATGTTATGAACTTAAAAGTAGATGTCATCGAGAGTGAAGAAGGACCGGGATACGGCGGAGCCATACTGGCGGCAGTTGGCTGCGGAGAATATGCATCCGTGGAAGAAGCGGCCGGAAAGCTTGTAAAAGTCATAGAGACTGTAGAACCGGACCCAGAACTCGTTGCAAAATATGAAGAACGGTATCAGAAATTCAGAAAGATATATCCGACCGTAAAAGGACTGTTTCAGGAACTGGCCGAATAGAAATTGATAAAATATTCTGAAAATGGAGCGCAAAGGGGTCAGACCCCTTTGCGCTTTTGTGTGGATTTTAAGTCCCATCCCGTTTATAATGAATACTAACAAATGAAACCAATTAAGTGAAAAAGAGGAGGACAAGCAATGGAAGAGAACCGCACGAAACGTAACCAGCTGCTGGCAGGGCACGTGATAAAAAATCTGAAGAACAGAAATATTGAAGGATACTATGCTAAGGATAAAGAGGAGGCGCTTAAGATTGCGCTGGAACTGATTCCGGAAGGGAGCACGGTTGGCTGGGGCGGATCGGCATCTATCAGTGAGATCGGGTTGAAACAGGCAGTCTGTGAGGGGAATTACGAGGTGATTAACCGGGATGTCTGTAAGACTCCGGAGGAGAAACGTGCGGCGGAGCTGAAATGTTTTGACAGCGACTATTTTCTTGCAAGTGCCAATGCGGTTACGCGGGATGGCGTGCTTGTAAATATAGATAAGTTTGCCAACCGTATCGCAGCGATTGCTTACGGGCCGAGAAATGTCATTCTGGTTATTGGGATGAATAAGATTGTGAGGAATGTTGAGGATGCGGCGAAGCGTGCAAGGGATGAGGCCAGTACTATCAATGCAGCCCGTCTGGATACGGAAACACCGTGCCGTAATACCGGTATGTGCTATGACTGCAAAGGGGCGAAATCACTCTGCTGCCAGATTCTTGTAACGCGCAGTTCAGCGGTGGATGGGAGGATGAAGGTGATCCTTGTGAATGATGCATTAGGATTCTAATCTAACGGTAAGTATCAGGACGAGATACGGATGCTGAAGGCCTATGGTGACAATACGCCGAATATTGTGGACAATATCAGGAACAACCTGAACTGGCAGGGGGTCCGTGATGTATTTTACCTGAATATCAAGGATCTGCTGCTGGAAAAAAAGACACCGGCTGAGGTTGCCGCCGGTATTGACCAAAGCTGCAATACTGCACTTTCTAT
This sequence comes from Clostridium sp. AF19-22AC, assembly GCF_003479085.1. Lineage (NCBI taxonomy): Bacteria > Bacillati > Bacillota > Clostridia > Eubacteriales > Clostridiaceae > Clostridium > Clostridium sp. AF19-22AC. Next base: position 170,695 of record NZ_QUGN01000005.1, read on the forward strand.
AGGGCGAGGGAAAGAAAAATAAACGGTGGTATAGCTCAATTCTCTTATGCTGAGGGTCCTGAAAACGGACCCTTAGCAATTTGACTGTAATGCAGTAAAATTTAAAGAAAATACTTACCGAACTTCGATGATTTTAGCAAACAATATTTCCATTTTTTCGTAATTACAAAGAAAAGAATCTATACTTGCACCTTGCAAAACATATTTGACTTTGCAATATCAACTGTGCGAATTTTTCCAGCCCAGGGATATATATCTTAAAACGTCTGAGTCAGGATAACAGTAGATTTTGTCACTCATTTATTCCTCCCTGAAATTATTCATAAGACGTTGTCTTATACGCTCTTTATCTTCAGCGTTCTGATATTTTTTTAGCAGATTTATATCTTCTTTATCCAATGACATTTGCTCCATAGCCATAGAGGCAGAAACTTCATAAATTTGTTCTGCCTGAATTTATAGAAATAAAAAAGCCTCGAAAACCTTAAGTTTCGAGACTTTTAAAGAAGGCACAGACCGGATTTGAACCGGTGATCAGGGTGTTGCAGACCCACGCCTTACCGCTTGGCTACTGCGCCATATCTGAATTGAGTTTACTATATATCATACTCAAACAGCTCTTAAATTATACCAGATAATTTTTGACGAGTCAAGATTTATGGGAAAAATGTGTTTCAAAAATGTGTAGAAAAATCATGACATAAAATCGTCACTGCACACCAGAGAGGTGCCCGCAGTAATAAAGAAGAACCGGGGGTATTCCCCCGGTCCGGTTAAAAGGCAGTCTCTCCTGCATTGGCAATCCTTGAGGACTCTTCCTGTGTAATATATTTTTGGTTAATCATACTCTGCAGTACTTTCTGCTGGCGTGAATGTGCGAGATCAGGATTCACGTCAGGTGCATAAACCGAAGGGGCGTTGGGGATTCCGGCCAGCATCGTACTTTCGTAGTCAGTCATCTCGGCAGGCTCTTTTCCGTAGTATCCGCGGCTTGCGTCCGCAATGCAGTAATATCCCCCGCCGAAGTAAATGCTGTTGACGTAGAGCTCCAGAATCTCTTTTTTACTGTATTCCCGCTCGATCTTTAAAGCCATGAAACCTTCTGCAGCTTTGCGCGTGATACTCCGCTCCTGATTGAAATAAAGATTCTTTGCAAGCTGCTGTGTGATGGTGCTGCCTCCCTCGATCAGTTCCCAGGCCTGAATATCATTTTTTATGGCACGTGCAATGGAGATAGGGTCAATACCCGGGTGTTTGTAAAATCTTTTGTCTTCCACAGCGACGACCGCATCCAGATAAATCTGAGGCAGGTGGTCCAGAGTCGTATAAGATGGATTATTTTTAATTTCCGCAACTTTTTCCTGAAGGCTTTCCGTTTCTAGAACCTGGCGGTACCGCTCGTAACCGCGGTAGCCGATGAAACAGCCTGCACAGAGAATGCAGAGGAATATAAATGCCAGAAATCTTCGGATTAGTTTCATAATATCACTCTCTTTCGTATTCCCGATTTGATAAGCGTCCTTTGTACATGGAACTGTCCAGAATCATGGACAGTTCTTATATACAAAATATAACATATCAATCTTGTTTTAACATGATATTAATCTTACAAATTCCTTAATTTTTTCGAAAGAGCCTTTATCGCAAATTCTTTTCCCATACGCCAATGTTCCGCCTGAATTCCACGTAGGTTGCGATAAAATAGATCAGGTAAATGCCGCCAAAGAGCAGTATTGAGATGCCGAAGTATGACCAGGACGGCGCCTGCGAAGTTGCCAGTTTGAAGAATTCTCTGCTGTCGTAAAGTACGATTCCTCCGCTGATTACAATGGCCGTGATAAAGGGGAAGAGGTAATACAGGAACAGCTGTTTTAAAATCACACAGCTTATTTCTTTTTCCCGCAGACCAAGTTTGCTAAGGAGAGAATACCTGTGCTTATATTTGGCGGAATCGCTCAATTGCTGTACCGCGAGGACAGTCAGCGCCACGCACAGGAAAACAAGCCCCACATAAAAGAGCGGGAAGATAATTGTGGAAAGAAGCGACTTCATACTTTTTGTTTCTATCTCACGTACATATACATGCTGGTTGGACACGTACATGATGTCTGTCCCGTACCCCCGGTCAATGTCCGTTTCATAGTAATCTTCGTCAAGGATACTTTTCCCGGAATCATGGAGATCCAGCAGATTGTCTGTCAGGTCCGGCTGTACGCTTCCTTTTACCTGTGCTGCGAGGAGGGAATAATAAGGCTTCATACCGTCAGCGGCCTGATCGGGGACCACCAGCAGGTAGTCAGCTCCGTTATGCCCGTTCTGTTCGAACCCTTCCGTGTAGACACCTGCACATTTATATTCATTTCCGGAGATGGTTAACGAGGTATGGGAAAAGCGTCTGCCGGCATCCTTAAGCCGTGACTTGATCTGGATCAGGTATTGGTTCTTTTCTAACGAAATTTTTTCGTATCCCGCCATTTCCCGAAGTGTATTGTAGTCCGAAAGCTTCATATAGGTGTCATATTTGAAGTAAGCGTTGTCATTTGCCACAGAATTTTCCAGGACATCGCTGTAATATTTCTCCATGAATTTTCTGAAATCACTCTTATGGTCTTCAAAAATCTGGTAAACCAGTTCGGAGCTTATTTTGCTGTCTTTTTTTATCAGTTCGTTTTCAGCAGAAAAATCATACCCGGGATCGGGATTGTAAACTGCGATGTCAAAAGGCCAGTTGACATCGGCCTGTGTCGTCTGAAACTGATTCAGCATCAGTGCATGTGAGGAACCAAGCAAGGCGACCATGAAAAGTACGGTCAGTGTGCCAAGTGTAAACTGCATGGTCTTCACTTTTGAGGCGAGCTGCCTGAGTACAAAAATATTGGCACCCTTTAAGACACCGTTTTTACCGGAGCGGATGTATCCGATCAGGAATGCCGATAAACCCATGTAAAGGAAATATACCGAAACAATTAGTCCAATAATCATAAAATAAATATTTCCATCGGTAAACCGCCCGCTGACCATCATCCAGCTAAAGAACAGCATATAGAGAACTGCGGCAAAGAACATCCACTGCCTGCCGGATTTATTCCCGTTATTTAATTCTTCGTTCTGCTGGTCCAGGTACATCATATCGCGGATGTTCATCTTCCGGAAACGTTTCTTATTGCGGATCAGGGCCAGAAAATAGGAACCGGCAAAGATTGTTGCCGTCATCAGCAGTGTTCCGGCCTTGAATTCGAGATGCAGGCTGTATTCTGTATCCACAATCGCGTAGATCAGGGTTGTAATCACCTGCTGCAGGAAGACGCCGGGGATTAGCCCGATGAGGAAAGAAACTGTTCCAAGGATTACCGTTTCTTTGAAAAACAAGCTGGCGACCTGTTTTTTATGAAAGCCAAGCAGCAGGTACGTGGCAAATTCACGGCTTCGTTTTTCTGCCATAAACCGGATCATATAGTGAATCAGCCAGATGATGATCAGGACAATAAAAAATGTGGCAAGCCCGATCATCATCCCCATGATGCCTGCTTCTGAACTGATCTTCTGTATATCCTCAGAGAAGATCATGGAGTTGAAGGCAAACATCAGGGAAGTGATGAAGATCATCGTGATCAGGTAGATAAAGTAATCTTTAAAAGACCGTTTTGCATTGCGCAGGGCGAGCTTACTCAGCATACCCATCACCTCCCGTCAGGGAAAGCACATCCAGAATTTCATTCAGGAATACTTTTCTGGTCCGGCTCCCTTTTATGAGTTCGTGAAAGATCTGCCCGTCTTTCAGGAAGAGGATGCGGTTACAGTAACTTGCTGAAAAAGCATCGTGGGTTACCATCAGGATAGTAGCCTTCATTTCCTGATTCATATAGGTAAACGTCTCGAGCAGCATCCGGGCGGATTTGGAATCCAGTGCGCCGGTAGGCTCATCTGCAAAAACAATCTGCGGGTGGTTGATCAGGGCCCTTGCACACGCACAGCGCTGCTTTTGCCCGCCGGACACCTCATAGGGAAACTTATCTCTGCATGACCAGATATCCAGACGCTCCATGATATCCTTTGTACGTTCAGCAATTTCCTTCCGGCCCTTCTTTGTCAGTGACATTGCCAGAGATATATTTTCCTTTAGTGTCAGCGTATCCAGAAGGTTATAGTCCTGAAAAACAAATCCCAGATTATTTTTGCGGAAATCTGCCATCTGGTCTTCATTCATGCGCGTGATGTCTTCATTTCCGTACCAGATATGTCCCGAAGTTACGGTGTCAACGGTTGCAAGCAGATTGAGAAGTGTCGTTTTTCCGCTTCCGCTGGCGCCCATAATCCCGGTAAAATCCTCCTGATTGACAGTAAACGTAATTCGATTGATTGCTTTGGTAAGATTTTGGTTGCTTCCATAATATTTTTCAACATCCTCGATGCGAAGAAGCTCTTTCATAAAACATTCCTCTCTTTCCTATTGCCAGATTTAAAGTTGGTTATTCATTTACTTATTATTATGGTAATAGAAAATGTTCCGGTCTGGTATCAATGTAGTTTGCAGAAACCTTACGAAATTGAAAGGTTTCTCATTCCCTGCCGAAATATTGGCTCCCGTCAGGGAAAATCAGGGAAATCCTTGTAAATTCACCCTCCACGGAGTCTGCTTCCAGTGTAATCCCGAGCTTTCGGCTCAGTTTCCTGCACAGATATAATCCAATCCCTGTGGACCTGCGGTTTTTCCGGCCGTTGCTGCCGGTAAACCCTTTATCAAATATGCGGCCCAGTTCTTCCTGCCGGATGCCGGTTCCGTTGTCCTCGATCATCAGTGTGGTGCTGCAGGCCTCTTTCCGGGTGCGGATGGTGATGAGACAATTGTCCTGCTTCTTATATTTTACCGCATTAAGGATAATCTGATTGATCATGAATTCCAGCCATTTGTCGTCGCAGTAAACAGTTTTGGCTTCTGCCTGCATATCGATCCGGACATGGTTCTGTATCAGATAGGGCCTGCTTCTTTGGATTACGTTCATTAGGACATTCTCAAGGGAGATTTCCCGTATCATGTAATCCTGATAAACCGTGTCAGAACGCGCGAAGTAAAGAGCCTTGTCCACATCATTTTCCAGTTCGCTTAAATGTGACTTCAAAAGGGCAGTGTCTTTCGGGGTCCATGCAGATGCTTTCCGGTTATCACACATCAGGTTCATGGAAGTCAGGGGGAGCTTTACCTCGTGGATCCAGTTTTCGATAAACTCCTTATACTCGGTGCTTTCGGTTTCCATATGGTGTACCGCGTCAATGACAGACTTATTGGAGTCCTTTAAAACGCTGCGGTACAGCCTGTCCTCCAGACGCCAGGAATCCGGAATGACCTCGGAGATCAGATATGGCTTGTCCAATGTATCCAGAATCTGAAAAATCTGGTGAAAATAATGGCTTCTCTGCCGCCAGATGACAAGGAGGTAAACGGTAAGCAAAAACAGCCATGCCATATAAAAGAGATATAGCTGACCTGTATTCACGCCGCATGCAGAAAAATAGAAAAAACTCCCCAGCATGCACAGCAGGTGCAGCAAAAGGAGCATGATTTTATCTTTTAGAAAATTCCATAACGTCATATCCGGTACCCCTGCCCTCTCCTCGTCTCAATCATGTTTCCGGCCCCGATATCCTTTAGTTTACCGCGGATTCGGGTGATGTTGACGCTCAGTGTGTTGTCGTCAATAAAAATCTGGTTATCCCATAAGTCATCGATTAATTCTTCCCGGGAAACGATCTGCCCGGCTCTGGAAAACAGGTTATAGCATATCCGGAGTTCATTCTTTGTGAGTTCGGCAGACCTGCCGCGGCAGGACAATGTCGCATCCAGCGTATTCAGTTCGCAGTCCTTCCATATAAAGTGGTAAGGATCCTTCTGGGGGCCTTTTTTGCCGGTCCTTTTTAGGACAGCGGCTATCCGTGCGAGCAGGACCGGGGCGTGGTAGGGCTTTGTGATATAGTCGTCCCCGCCCATCATCATGCCATTTAGTTCATCCATTGCATTATTAAAACTGGTGACAAAAATAACAGGAGTATCCATTTTCCTGCGGATATCCTGACAAAGGGACAAACCATTGATTCCCGGAAGCTGGATATCCAGTAGAATCAGATCCGGGGCACATGCTTCTGCCTGAGATACGATCTGCGTGAAATCCTCAATCACATCCACCTCATATAGGGCATTTTCCAGAAGCAGTTTTAATTCTGCCCGGATATCCGGGTCATCTTCTATGACAAGAATTCGGTACAAAACAAAAAACCTCCTTTGCCGGGAAACATGGCTTGCTGTATCTTATTCCCAGTCTTTTCCAACGTTAATCCATTTTGCGGCATGTGAATATTCTTCCAGCTCCGGCAGTGTCAGCTCGATGGCGCTGTTGCTGCTTCCGGCGGCCGGGTAAACGGTTTCGAAACGCTTCAGTGATTCATCCAGATATACTGTAACACCGGCCTTCACGGCAAATGGGCATACCCCGCCGGGGGCGTGTCCGATCAGGTCCTCTACCTCATCCGGGCGGATCATTTTTGCTTTTTCTCCGAATGCTGCTTTATACTTTTTATTATCCGTGCGTGCATCGCCTGCAAGAACGATCAGGACAGGGCCGTCCGCGGTGATGAACGACATTGTCTTGGCAATCCGCGCCGGTTCACATCCGACTGCCCGGGCCGCCTCTTCCACAGTGGCGCTGGACGCTTCCGGCTCCAGAATCCTACCGGCAAGGCCGAAAGGCTCGAAATATTCTCTAACTTTTTCAACAGACATGGTAGAAAGCCTCCTTACTTATCCACAATTACTTCATACTGTGGTGAAAATTTACTTAAAATAAAGCGTAGTACGAAATAATAGAAATGTCAAGTAAGAACGGATTCTTGAAAAAATACGCCACTGCTCTTATAATAGGGAAGTGAGTTTAGAGTTACTGTGCACACCATGCCGCATATCACGCTGCACAGTAATAGTTTAGAAAAGAGGACAGCCGGCTTATGAAATTGTATTATCAGATAAAGGACAATTGTATCGAGATCATCCGTTGTTTCGGAAATGACACGAAAGTTGTGCTGCCGGAGCAGATCGATGGTCTGCCCGTCATATCTGTGGCCGCGTATGCTTTTTCTGACCGGAAAACGGGCGAGGAGGGGCAGGTATTCGTTTATAGAAATAATGAGCTGGGCCTGTTTGGGGAGGAAGAGCATCTTCTTGCAGGAAACTGTGTGGAGGAAATTGTCTTTCCGGGGACAGTCCGGGAAATTGGGAATTATATTTTTTACGGCTGTAAACGGCTGAGAAAGCTGGAGTTTTATCATACGCTGATGCAGATCGGGAGCGGCGCGTTTACCGGCTGCAGTGCGCTGAAGTATCTGACTGTGCACATGGAGGGTGGCAGCCAGTCCTGTGTGAAGGAGATTCTTGGGGAATTATGGCAGCGCATCGATGTCACGTTTTGTTATGGAGAAACGAATGAAAAGGCAGTCCTTGTATTTCCGGAGCATTATGAGGAGGCTGTGGAGAATACGCCGGCCCGTATTTTATTTACACAACATCACGGGTCAGGGAATAATTACAGGCAATGTTTCTATAATAAGGAAATAGATTACCGCAAATATGATAGTCTTTTTTCTGTGGCGGCAGCGCGCGACAAAGCGGGGGTGCTGGCCGACATTGCTTTTGGCAGGCTGGAATACCCCTATCAACTGGCGGAGAATTACAGGGCTGCTTATCAGAATCTGATACAGGACCGATATAAAGAAATTATAAAGTATCTTTTGGAAAAGGAAAATTTCCCGGGGATAAGAGTAATTACAGAAAACGGGATATGGAACGGTGAAATGCTTGAATATGCCCTCGAACTTGCCGCAAGGCAGGGGAAAACGGAGATTTTGAGTTATCTTATGAATGAGAAACAAAAAAATGTACCGAAGAAGACGAAGAGATTTGAACTGTAAAAAGGAGGGACAGCCATGACAGGAATGGATGATCAGGAAAGAAAAGAAGCGGCAGTATATCTGGAAGGTCTGGGAAATCAGATACTAAGCGCCGCCCGGGATGAGCTTTATCTTGGAATGCGTTTTCTGGATGTGGCCCTGAGCAGTTTTGCATATCAGATGGATACGTCAGTCAATCCTTTTGGGACGAATGGGAGTGTGATTTATTTCCACCCGCAGTATCTGGGGGGATTGTACCGGGAGAACCGGATTCTGGTGAACCGGGGCTACCTGCATATGGTGTTCCACTGTATCTTCCGCCACATGGTAAAGCGTGGGATGGATGACAGGTATTGGAACTTAAGCTGTGATATTGCAGCAGAGCACATGACAGACAGTAACTTCCACCGATCAGTCAGGTTTCCGAAAAGCCTGCTTAGGCGGGAGACCTACCGGAAGATGGAGTTGGAAGGAAAGGTTCTGAATGCCGAGAGGATTTACGCAATTCTGGAAGCGTGGGAGCTTTCCGATAAAGAACTGGAGCGTCTGGAAGCGGAGTTTTATGTGGATGACCATAAATACTGGGAGAACCAGCAGCCTGACCAGAAACCGGACCCGGACCTGAACCGGAAATGGCAGGAAATCAATGAGCGGATGGAAACAGATCTTGAGACCTTTTCGAAGGAGGCCTCCGAGAAGGCGGGAGATTTGCTGGACCAGATAAAGATTGAGAATAAGGAGCGGTATGATTATAAGGAGTTTTTGCGGAAATTTTCGGTATTGCGGGAAGAAATTGCTGTTGACCCGGACACGTTCGACTATTCTTTTTACAGCTATGGGCTGCGCGTATATGGGAATATGCCCCTGATCGAGCCGCAGGAGACGAAGGAAGTGCGGAAGGTCTCTGAGTTTGTGGTGGTGATCGATACATCGATGTCCTGCTCAGGGGAATTGGTCCGCAAATTCCTTGAAGAAACAAATTCGGTTTTAAGTGAAGAAAATAGTTTCTTCAAAAAGGTGAATATTCATATTATCCAGTGTGATGAGGCCGTGCACTCTGACCAGCGCATTACCAGTCTCGAAGAACTGGAAGATTATATGTCACACCTTACCTTATATGGTGAAGGTGGTACAGATTTCAGGCCCGCATTTGCATATGTGGATGAACTTCTGAATAAGGGGGAGTTTGAAGACCTGCGGGGTCTGATTTATTTTACCGATGGGTATGGTATATATCCGAACAGAATGCCTCCCTATAAGACGGCATTCGTATTTATGCAGGAAGATTATTATGACGTGGACGTTCCGGCGTGGGCGGTCAAGCTGATACTGACGGAATAATGATTAAGAGGAGAGTGAACGATGGATATTAAGAGAGCAAAGCAGGAAATAAAGGATTCAATTGAGGCCTATCTGGTGAAAGATGAATTCGGGGAATACAGGATTCCGGCTATCAGGCAGAGGCCGATTCTGCTGATGGGGCCTCCGGGAATCGGGAAGACACAGATCATGGAGCAGATTGCGAAGGAATGCAGGATCGGTCTTGTGGCCTATACGATTACACACCATACGAGACAGAGCGCGGTGGGACTCCCTTTTATTAAGGAAAAAGTTTACGGTGGAAAAGAGTTTTCGGTGACAGAATATACAATGAGTGAGATTATCGCATCGGTTTACGAGAAGATAGAACAGACAAAGATTGAGGAAGGGATCCTGTTTATCGATGAGATCAACTGCGTGTCAGAGACGCTTGCGCCGACCATGCTGCAGTTTCTCCAGGGGAAGACCTTCGGAAACCAGAGGGTGCCGAAAGGCTGGATCATCGTGGCCGCGGGGAATCCTCCGGAATACAACAAATCCGTGCGGGATTTTGACGTGGTGACGCTGGACCGGATTAAGAAGATCGACGTGGAAGAAAACTTTGACGTCTGGAAAGAATATGCGTACAAACAAGGGCTGCACCCGGCGGTGATCTCTTACCTCGAGCTGAGAAAAGAGAATTTTTACCGCATAGAGACAACCGTGGACGGCAAATATTTTGCCACGGCGCGCGGATGGGAGGACCTGTCACAGCTAATCCAGGTATACGAGCACCTGCATAAAACAATCGACAGGGATGTGGTATACCAGTACATTCAGCACCGCATGATAGCAAAAGACTTTGCGAACTATCTGGAACTTTACTATAAATATAAAGAAGACTACGGGATTGAAGATATTCTGGCGGGTGAATGGAACACAGCCACACTGCAGAAAGTGAAAGCGGCGCCGTTCGACGAGCATCTGAGCATCGTGAGCCTGCTGAACGGAAAACTCAGTGAACTGTTTGAAAGCTGCCATATGATGGACGCTTATGTAACGAAACTCTATGAATACCTGATCTACTACAGAGAAAACAAGGTAACATCCATGCTGGAAGACATCTGGCATATGGCAGAGAAGGACATGGAAGAACTGAAAACTTCCGAGCTCATGACACACAGAGAAGAACTGACCATGAAAAGAGTTATTGCGGCCCTGGAGCGGTTTTCGGTTAATATCAAGGGTGAACTGTTTATCGGAGACGGGGCATTCGACGAAGTAAAAGCGATGTTTGAAAAAGAAGTAGATGCACGAGAAGAAGAAATTGCTTATACATCTCAGACACTACAAAACGTGTTCAATTTCCTGGAAGATGCCTTCGGGGAAAGCCAGGAAATGGTGGCGTTTATTACCGAGCTGAACGCGAATTACTATAGCGTCTGGTTCATCAAAGAGAACGGCAGCGACCAGTATTACCGCTATAACAAGGGACTTTTGTTCGATGAGAGACAGCAGGACATCGTGCGCCAGATGGATCAGGTGGAGGACATGCTCAATCACGGGATAAAGTAAGGGGCTGCAAAGGGGGCAGACCCTTTTGCGGTCCATATTCAGAATATTCTTAAAATTAGGAGGAGTAAGGATGATTAAAGTGATCGCGTCCGACATGGACGGCACGCTTTTGGATGATAATCACAAACTGGCGCCGGAAACGCTGAAGGCGATACATAAGGCTTGTGAAGCGGGGATACGGTTTATGGTCGCAACCGGGAGGAATTTTCGTGGGGCGATGGAGGAATTGAAGGATGTGGAGCTGACCTGTGATTATATCGTGGGCAGCGGAGCGGAAGTCCGCAATCAGGAACGGGAGGTTGTTCTTACGGCCCCGATCGATATGGACCTGTGCGAAGAAGTTTACCATGCACTGGAAAAGTATCCGGTATCGGTTGTTTTTTGTACGGACGATTTTGATTACCGGATCGGGGATGAAGAGGAGATTGAAGAGAGTTTTGTCCGCCAGCTGAAGGTCTTCCATTTGGATAAAGATATCAGTGAGGAACAGGCAAAATTGGATCCCCTTTACCAGCGTGTACGGAAAAGCACAATCATCATTTCAAAATTTGATGAACTCCGTGCGGCAGGTGTGCCGGTATATAAGATTTTTCTGTACTCAGGGGACCTTTCGATGCTGGAGCGGATCCGTCTGGAATTGGAGAAAAACTCCCGGATCGCTGTGGCGGCTTCTTTTGAGACGAATCTTGAGATTACGGATGTAAAGGCACAGAAAGGCCCTGTGCTTAAGAAATATATTGAATCTCTGGGATACACAATGGATGAAGTCATGGTATTCGGCGACAGTATGAATGACTATTCCATGCTGTCTATGGAATTCGGGGCAACGGTTGCAATGGAAAATTCCATGCCTGAAGTAAAATCAGCTGCCAGACATGTTACGAAATCAAATCAGGAACATGGTGTGGCATTTGTAATAAACGAAATGCTTAAGAAATATGGAAATGATAAATGAGGGGAAAAATTTCAGATTCGTCCAGAAATAGGAGATTTATGAGCCGGGTTGTGATACAATAAGCAAAGGAAAGACAGCACGTTCATTTATCTTAAAGGAGTTCGGGTATGGAGACAGAAAAGGATAAAAAAGAACATAAAGAACGTTCATTAGAGGAATTAATAGAAGAGAATAAGAATCTGAATGCCCTGATACAGAATGTTCCGGGCGGTGTTATGTGCTGCAGCGCGGATATGGATAACGGACTGGAACTGTTAGAATACAGCGATGGCTTTTTAAAGCTTCTGGGGTATACAGCAGAGGAACTGAAGGAAAAGTATGATAATAAATTCTGCAGCATTATATATGAAGAAGACTGGGAGGCAACTGCAAAGTCTGTAGGGGAGCAGATGAGCAGGGGGAGCACAAAGAAGATTGAGTACCGCGTGAAGTGCGGGGACGGGACACTGAAAATGATATACGATCAGGGGCAGCTCGTCCGCCGGAACGGATACGATGTTTATTACTGTATTCTGTCGGATGTGACAGAACAGCGGGCTGTGACGGAAGCACTGCGTCTGAGTCTTGAGAGACACCAGATCATCATGGAGCAGACACGGGACATTATTTTTGAGTGGGATGTGGAAAAGGACAGCGTAATGTGGTCTGATAACTGGAAAGAAAAGTTCGGGTATCAGGCGTTTTCCACCAATGTAGAGCAGGAGCTTCTGGAAAACGGGCATATATATCCAGAGGACAGGGAAACACTGATGCAGCTGTACTATAAGCTGGTAGGAAATGCCACATATGAAGAAACAGAAATCCGTATCCAGAGGATTGATGGTGTATTTATATGGTGCAGGATCAGGGCATCCCTGCAGCTTGGTGCGTCAGGTGACAAGAAAAAGGTAATCGGTGTGATTATAGACATCGACAACGAGAGGCAGGAGGCCGAAAAGCTGAAGGAGAGGGCCGAAAAGGATGCCCTTACCGGCGTATATAACAAGGGGACTGTCCAGATGCTCGGGGACCAGTACCTCTCCAAGATGAAACGGGGAGAAATGGCCGCGTTTTTCATGATAGATATTGACGATTTCAAGTATATTAATGATGTTTACGGGCATTTGAGCGGGGATGTCATTCTGGCAGAGATTGCCGCGGGATTGAAGCGGATATTCAGAAGCGGTGATATCATCGGCCGGATCGGCGGTGACGAGTTTGCTGTCATTATGAAAGATATCCGTGAAGTGGATGCAGTCGAGAGGAAAGCACAGGAAGTAATCGGTATATTCAATCACCTGCTCGAAGAGGATAAGTATACATTTTCCAGCAGCATAGGAATTGCCTTTGCGCCGAAACATGGATACGCGTTTGAAACGATGTATAAAAAGGCGGATATTGCTCTTTATAAGGCGAAAGCGGAAGGCAAGAATACATGGAGGTTTTATGAAGAAGGCCTCAAGATGGAAAGCAGCATAGGGAATGGCTATTCGACACAGCGAAAAGCAGACAATTCCGAGGAGATGTGGCAGGGAGAGGCGGGGATTGTAAGTTACATTTTTTCCTCCCTGTATGAGTCGGAAGACGTAAGAAGGGGAATTGAAGATATCCTGAATATAGTAGGAACACAATTCGGTGTCAGCCGTGCCTATATTTTTGAAGATACAGAGGATGGGGCGGCAACTTATAATACATTCGAGTGGTGCAGGGAAGGAATCGGCCCTCAAAAGGAGGAACTGCAGGGGGTGCCGGGGAGTGTGCTGGGAGACTACTATAGCAATTTCAACGCAAACGGTTTGCTTTACTGCCGCGACATCAGGGAGCTGGACGAACCGCTCCGTGAACTGTTAGAAAAACAAGGGATCAAGTCCATGCTCCAGTGCCTTATTATGGACAAGGGGGAGAAAAAGGGGTTCGTAGGATTTGATGAGTGTGAAACGAACCGCTTGTGGACAAAACAGCAGATCGATACGCTGTCTGTGATTTCTCAGGTGATCAGCGTATTCCTGCGGAAAGAACGGGCACAGGAAGCACTGTGCAGATTAGTGCAGGGGATGCCTGCCGAAGCTGCTGAAGACAAACAGTGCATGAGCCATTAGAGGAGAAGACAGGAATGAGCAGAAAGAAAAGACAGAAGAAATCTTCAAGGAAAAGGAGCAGGGTGGGAGACATTGTCACTACCACAATACTAATTGCGGCAATCTGCGTATTTATATTTTCTGCGTATCAGCTTGTCATGATGCTGGTCCCATACTATTCCGGCGGAAAAGAATACGATGATGTCAAAAAGCTGGCTATCATAAAGGATGATACGGGTAAAGACGGTGATGAAGGAAATGGAGATAACTTTCAGGTGGATTTTGATGCACTCCTGAAAGAAAATCCCGACACCGTAGCGTGGCTCCGCTTCGACGAACCGTCCATAATCAGTTATCCAGTGGTTAAAAGCTCGGACAACCAGGAATACCTGACCAAAACATTTTCGGCCAACGATAACAAGCTGGGCGCCATTTTTATGGACATGCGCAATAACAAAGATTTTACAGATCTGAATACCTTCATCTACGGACATAACCTTAAAGTAGGCGGGGAGATGTTTTCACAGTTGAACGAATATGCCAGTGAAGACTTTTGCAAAGCGCATCCATATTTTTATATCTATACGCCGAACGGAAAGCTTACCTACAAAGTATTCTCGGCAGGAACCGTAAAGGATATAGCGGCAAACTATATCCTAACATATGAGAATGAGAAAGCATACACAGATTACCTGCAAATGTGCAGGAACTCATCTAATTACCAGGTAGATGTAACGTTGGACGCAAAGTCACGCATCGTCAGCCTGTCGACTTGTACGAATATTAATGATGATGAGAGGTTCCTTGTACAGGGGGTGCTTGTGGAGAACGAGTAGTTTTCAAAGGGGTCTGACCCCTTTGCGGTCCGTTTTCAGAATATTCTCATTTTATTAAAAAAGGAGGGCGTTTATGCCAGACAGATTTGATGTCGGAGATGTCATCCGCATGAAGAAACCCCATCCGTGCGGCAGCCATGAATGGGAGATTTTAAGGGTTGGGGCGGATTTCCGTCTGAAGTGTGTGGGATGCAGCCACCAGATCATGGTTCCGCGCAGGTTAGTGGAAAAAAATACAAAAGAAATTCGCAAAAAGTCTTGAATTGGACAACTTCTTATGGTAAAATAAGAATTCGTGACGTACCCGTTGAATTTATAGATTCACGGATATCATTAATTCCTTGTTCCCGCTAAGGTACGGGAGCCAGAGACCATAAGGAGGTGCTAAAGACATGAACAAGTATGAGTTAGCTGTTGTTGTCAGTGCAAAAATCGAAGACGACGCTAGGGCAGAAGTTGTTGAAAAAGTGAAAGCATTAATCGCTCGTTTCGGCGGCAATGTTACTGACGTTGATGAATGGGGTAAGAGAAGATTTGCTTACGAAATTCAGAAGATGAAAGAAGGATTTTACTACTTCATCCACTTCGAATCTGACAGTACTGTTCCAGGAGAAGTTGAACAACGTATCCGCATCATGGACAATGTACTCAGATATTTATGCGTTAGACAGGAAGCATAGAGAAAGAGGTATATATGAACAAAGTAGTTTTAGTAGGGCGTCTCACAAGAGACCCGGAAGTTAGATATTCACAGGGTGACAGTGCAACTGCAGTTGCAAGATATACATTGGCTGTTGACCGTAAGTTCAAGAGAGACAATGAACCGACAGCGGATTTTATTCCGTGTGTTGTATTCGGCCGCTCAGGAGAGTTTGCGGAGAAGTATTTCCGCCAGGGAATGCGTGTTTCCATATCAGGACGTATCCAGACAGGAAGCTACACGAACAAAGAAGGCGTGAAAGTATACACAACAGAAGTAATTGTCGAGGATCAGGAATTTGCTGAGAGCAGAGCGGAAAGTGATGCGAACAGAGGCTCCTTCCATCAGGCAGCGCCAAGCCCGGCACCAAGTGTTGATGCAGGTGACGGATTCATGAACATCCCGGATGGGATTGATGAAGAGTTACCGTTTAACTAAGACACGGACTGTGGAATCTTTCTATTATTAATATAGGAGGTAAAGAGAAATGGCTTACGATAAAGGTAGCAGACCAGAAGGCGGTTTCAAGAGAAGAGGACCGGCTCGCAGAAGAAAAAAAGTTTGTGTATTCTGTGGTAAAGAGAATAACGAAATCGATTATAAAGACGTAGCAAAATTAAAGAAATACATCTCTGAAAGAGGAAAAATTCTTCCTAGAAGAATCACAGGAAACTGTGCAAAGCATCAGAGAGCTCTTACAGTAGCAATCAAGAGAGCAAGACACATTGCTTTAATGCCATACGTACAGGATTAATCAAAAGTACAGACCGTCACTGCATCGTTGCAGCGGCGGTCTTTTTGCGTAATAGAAAGGCGTGTTCCTTGTACACAAAGCGAATCGTGAAATTATTGACAATATTATTGACATATGTTCATTAAGTGGTATACTAGAAAAAGAAAAGGGGTGACAATATGCCAAGACCGCAAAAATGCAGGTGCATCTGTTCCAGACCAAAAGTGAAAGGTTTTACGCCAGTCGGCCATGAAAGCGGAGAGACTGTTATCATCGGGTATGATGAATACGAGGCAGTCCGGCTTTTGGATTATGTAAAACTGACCCAGGAGCAGTGCGCGAAGAAAATGAACATTTCCCGTCCCACGGTCACCAGAATTTATGAGGAAGTCAGGCAGAAGATTGCGGATGCGATGGTAAACGGGAAGGAAATCAGGATCGAAGGCGGCGATGTGATCGTCTGCGAGGCGATGAAACCGGAGTGCGTGAATGAAGTGCACTGCTGTCACAGACAGAAGTAAAAAGAAAAGGAGATAAGCCAATGAACGTGTTAGTTATTGGAGGAGTTGCTGCCGGTACTAAAACAGCAGCAAAGTTAAAGCGTCAGGACCAAAGCGCTGAGATTACGATTATTACGAAAGACAAGGATATATCTTATGCCGGGTGCGGGCTGCCGTATTATGTGGGCGGAGTGATTGAAGAAAAAGAAGAATTGATCGTAAACACGCCGCAGAAATATTCTGCACTGACAGGGGTAAAAGTACTGACAGGTATAGAGGCAGTAGGTCTGGATTCAGATAAGAAAGTGGTAAAGGCAAAGAATCTGTCAACAGATGCGGAGGAAACCTATACATACGACAAACTGATCATCGCGACGGGTGCTTCCCCGGCCATTATTCCGATTGACGGAATTAGTCTTCCGGGAGTATTCAAAATGCGTACCCCGAATGACGCAATCGGTGTAAGAGACTATGCAGAAACCAACCATGTGAGAAAAGCAGTTGTTGTCGGTGCCGGTTTTATAGGCCTCGAGGTTGCCGAGAACCTGAAGCTGAGAGGGATACAGGTAACTGTGATCGATTTTGCATCCCAGATACTCCCTAATATATTGGACCCGGAGATGGCGGCTTACGGTAAAAAGCACCTTCTCAAAGAAGGAATCCGGGTGATAACCGGTACAAAAGCAGAAGCTGTCCTCGGAGAGGGAAAAGTGACAGGCCTTAAGACGAGCGCGGGCACATTCCCGTGCGAGATGGTTATTATGGCGGCGGGCATCCGTCCAAATACCGCATTCCTTCAGGATACAGGAATTGAGATGTTCAAGGGAACTATTTTAACTGATGGCCACATGCAGACAAATCTGCCGGATGTATATGCGGCGGGGGACTGTGCAATGGTTACGAACCGGATCACGGGCAGCAGGCAGTGGTCGCCGATGGGATCTTCCGCCAACATGGAAGGACGTACACTGGCGCAGATAATGACAGGGGACGAAAAAGAATATAAAGGTGTTCTTGGCACCGGTGTTGTAAAACTGCCGAACTTAAACTGCGGAAGAACAGGACTAACAGAAGAACAGGCAAAAGCGGCCGGCTATGATGTCATAACGGCACTCTCTGTAACAGACGACAAGGCCCATTACTATCCGGATGCGGCATATTTTATCACAAAACTGATTGCAGACAAAACGACACATAAGCTTCTAGGAGTTCAGGTATTTGGCCCGGGGGCTGTCGACAAAATGGTAGATGTTGCTGTAGTGGGCCTGAACATGGGGGCTGTACTGGAGGATTATGAGAACGCGGATTTTGCTTACGCGCCTCCGTTTTCAACAGCGATCCACCCGTTTGTACAGGCGGTTTATATCCTGTTGAATAAAATAAACGGCGATATGGTCAGCATGACACCGGCAGAATATGCAGAAGGAAAAGCAGAAGGCTATACAGTGCTGGATGTGGGACTGACACCTGCCATCCGCGGTGCGCAGTACATCAACCTTGGGGCCGTGAAGGGTGAACTAGAGGGAATCGGAAAGGACGAAAAGCTCCTCCTTGTCTGTACAAAAGGAAAACGTGCTTACTTCCTGCAGAACAGACTGCGCCACTTCGGCTACACAAATACAGTGGCGCTGGAAGGCGGCGTGTTCTTCAGCGACGTAAAGGTGAAGAATACACAAACTGAGATTCCGGCCGATGAAGTTACAAGAGTTAAAGGTCTTGGTTTCCTGCGGGATAAGACGACCGCAGACAAATTCAATGGCCGTGTAATCACGAGAAACGGGAAAATAACTGCGGATGAGACACGTACCATAGCAGAGGCCGCGGAGCTGTACGGAAGCGGTGAAGTAACAATGACCTCCCGCCTGACAATGGAAATTCAGGGAGTACCGTTTGACAACATCGAACCGCTGAGGGAATACCTGATGCAGGCTGGCCTCGAGACAGGCGGAACGGGTTCCAAAGTACGTCCGGTTGTATCCTGCAAAGGAACGACCTGCCAGTATGGTCTGACTGATACATTCGCGCTGTCAGAAGAAATACACGAACGTTTCTATCACGGTTATTCATCAGTCAAGCTTCCGCACAAGTTTAAAATAGCAGTGGGCGGATGTCCGAATAACTGCGTAAAACCTGACCTGAATGATATCGGAATTATCGGGCAGCGTATTCCTCAGGTTGATCTGGAAAAATGTAAAGGATGCAAAGTCTGTCAGGTGACGGAAAGCTGTCCGATCGGCATTGCAAAGATGGAAGACGGAAAAATCGTGATCGATGATGATGCATGCAACCACTGCGGCAGATGTATCGGCAAATGCCCGTTCAGCGTAGTGGAAGACTATACAGATGGATACCGCATTTACATAGGCGGCCGCTGGGGAAAGAAAGCATCTCAGGGAAGATATCTGGATAAAGTATTCACTGATAAAGAAGAAGCTCTGGATACGATCGAAAAAGCAATTCTGCTGTTCAGGGAACAGGGAAACACAGGAGAACGTTTCGGAGATACGATCGCACGCCTTGGTTTTGAAAACGTGCAGGAGCAGCTGCTTAAAGATGACCTGCTGTCCAGAAAAACAGAGAACCTTGCAGCCCAGAAACATTTGAAGGGCGGGGCAACCTGTTAAGCTGGGAATGAAAACAGAAAAGAGGGAGCATTGCCTGACGGCGCTGCTCCCTCTTTTCTGTTACATTTATATCTTATTTAAAAGACACATACCAAAGCTAATTAAGCAACTGCTACATTAACAGCCTGTGGTCCGCGGTTTCCTTCTGTGATATCAAATGTTACTTTCTGTCCTTCTTCAAGGCTCTTGTAACCATCAGCAGCGATTCCTGAGAAGTGTACGAATACGTCTTCACCGTTAGCGTCGTTTGTGATGAATCCAAAACCTTTCTGTGCGTTAAACCATTTTACTGTACCGTTATTCATGGAAATACCTCCTAAAAAAATAATATTATTTGTAAATCCTCTGATAATAAAAAATCACATATTTTTGTAAAGCATTATCAATGGAACATAATGACTTACAAAAATATGTGAAATCTAAATCCGATGAAAATACTATTACATCTTAGCATAACATTGCGAAATAGTCAATAGATTTCAGAAAAATTTGGATATAGGAAGAAAGACTGATAAAAGCATTCATAAATGTTCATATAAACGATAAATAATCATATAAATACATTGAAAACATTCATAATAGATGATAAAATAAGCGCATAAAGCATATAAATGATGGTTTTAATGAAACATATGAATGATTAAAAACAGGAGGAAGAAAAATGAGTATGGTGAATGAGCTGACAAGAGAAAAGTGGGTGCTCGGTGCATTTCCGGAATGGGGAACCTGGCTGAACGAAGAGATTGACGAGGAAGTGGTGGCACCGGGCACCTTTGCGATGTGGTGGATTGGATGTACGGGACTCTGGATCAAATCCGAGAACAATACGAACATTGCAGTCGATCTCTGGTTCGGAAACGGGAAGAGGAGCAAAAAGACAAAAGAGATGGCCCCGTTCCACCAGATGCGCAACATGACCGGCGGACGCATGACACAGCCGAATCTGCGTGCGGCTCCGATCGTATATGACCCGTTTGCTGTAACACAGGTGGATGCCGTACTGTCTACACATTACCACAATGACCATATCGACCCGTTTTTTGCAGCGGCTGTTATGCAAAACTGCGGTCAGGACGTGCCGTTTATCGGGCCTATGAAGAGTGTGGAAAAATGGCTGAGCTACGGAGTGCCAAAAGACCGCTGCAGAGTTGTGAGGCCGGGGGATGTAATTCAGGTAAAAGACTGTGAAATTGTGGTGCTGGATTCCTTTGACAGAACGTGTCTCGTAACCGCAGATGAGGATATCAGAAATACTTGCCCGAACGATATGGATGAAAAGGCTGTAAACTATTTGATTAAGACACCCGCAGGTAATGTGTACCACAGCGGTGATTCCCATTATTCCACATATTACGCAAAGCACGGAAAGGATTATAATATAGATGTTGCACTCGGCTCCTACGGGGAAAATCCGGCAGGGAACCAGGATAAGATGACTTCTGTAGACATTCTTAGAATGGCGGAGGCTCTCAGGTGTAAAGTTGTCATTCCGTTTCACTATGATGTGTGGACAAATTTCAAGGCAGATCCTGCTGAGATTATGATGCTTTACAATTACAAGAAAGACGTGCTCCAGTATCAGTTTACCCCGTTTATCTGGGACGTGGGCGGAAAATATATCTGGCCTCTGGACAAAGATAAAAAACAGTTCCATTATAGAAGAGGGTTTGAAGATTGCTTTACAGATGAACCGAATGTGCCATTCCGGTCAATTTTGTAGTCAGAAAAGGAGAATCATACTATGCTGTTAAAAGAATTAGTAGAAAAGAACAGAGTCTGCTTTCATAAAAGATTTGATACATGGGAGGAGGCTGTTGCCGCCTCCTGCCAGCCGCTGCTTGATGATGGGTCAATCGAGCAGGCATACATAGATGCGGTGATCGGATGCGTTAAGAAGTATGGCCCGTATATTGTTTTTGCACCCAACATTGCCATGCCGCATTCCCAGGAGGGAGCGGTCGGTGTGAATGATACTGCGGTTTCCTTCATGAAGCTGGAAGAGCCGGTGCACTTCGAAGAAGGAAATCCGGATAAGGATGCGAAGTTGTTTTTCGTGCTGGCATCAAAGAACCATGAGATGCACATGCAGAATATGGAAAAGCTGGCGAACATGCTCCTCACGGCGGATATCATGGATGCGCTGATGGAAGTCAGGGATGTGGAAGGACTGCTTGAACTCGACGCAAAATATTCAGACCTATGAGAAATTTATTTTACCACAGCTGGGATTCTGCGAAGGAATGCATACAGAAAAGTGAGGGGATCATGGTCACCGCAGGGTCGGTGGAAGAACATGGCTTCCACCTGCCTCTTGGGACGGACATCATCCTGACACATGCCTTTGCAGAAGCGGTGTGTGAAAAGGAAAATTTATATTATTACCCCTGTATCACGTATGGGCAGGTATGGTCTGCAAAGGAGTTTGAAGGAACTATATCCATTTCCCCGGACTGTTTAAGGGAGTACTGCCTTCAGGCAGTCGAAAGTGTTCTGCGTGTCTGCCCGAGACGGGTCATCCTGTATTCCTTTCATAACGGAAACCATAAGGTAATGGAGGAGGTTATGAGAGAACTGACGGACAGGGGGCTCGGCGGGAACGTGTTCCATATTAAGAATGCGGGAATTGAAAAGAAAGCGCAGCATATACTGACATCTCCGGTGTGGAACGGGAGTGTCTGGCATGCAGGCGAACTGGAGACATCTTTGATGTTATATGCCGCAGAGGAACTGGTGGACATGGAAGCAGCAACGGCTGAGTTCCCGCCGGTTCCGTTTTTTTACGGGAAAAAGCCTGTGCCCTGGAAAAAGTTTCTGAAAAGTGGTGCCTTTGGTGACGCTGCCTGTGCAACAAGAGAAAAGGGAGAGGCTCTGTTTAGGTTAATCTGCCGGGAACTGGAGGAGCAGGTACGCTGTATAAAAGGAGAAGAAAACAATGAATGACATCAGATTGGTCGTCTGTGACCTGGACGGAACGCTTTTAAATGATAAAAAACGGATTACGGAACGTACGGCGTCCGTGATGCAGAAAATACAGCAGATGGGGATTGCGGTCTGTCTGGCATCTGGCCGGGATGAGCAGATGATGTCTGTTTATGACAGGAAGATCGGGGGCTGCAGGTATCTGCTGTCCAACAACGGGGCAATGGTACGCAGAAATGATAATAAAATTCTGCACTGTAATTATCTGGCCGAAGACGATACGGCCCTGCTTTTGTCGTACCTGAACGCACATAAAATGACGTTTATGATGTATTCCGATCAGGAAATGTATTTTTCGGAGGGAAGCGGGAAACTGAAAAAAAGAATTAGTGATTATGAAAAGCTGTCACAGGATGTAGGCTGCCCTGTGAAGCTGAATGCAAAAGAGTTTTTAAGAAGCACCCCTGTGGCGGGATACACGACCGCCGCAAAAATCGTCGCCTATGAGGACGATGAGGAGAAGATTAACGCTTACAAAAGATATATAGACCATATGCCGGGAGTACATTATGAACCGACAGGGTACGGGCTTTTAGGAGCGTTTGACAGGAAAGTTTCGAAAAAGGCTGCCCTGTTGAAAATCATGGAGGACATGGGGGCTGGCCCAGATGCAGTGTGCGTATTCGGTGATTTTGAAAACGACCTGAGCATGTTCGAGTGTGCAGAACACAGGATCTGTATGGAAAATGGTGTAGAAGAACTGAAAAGAGCGGCCAGCCATGTGACAGTCAGTAATAATGATGATGGCGTTGCAGTCTATCTGGAAAATATACTGGACATTTTGTCTAAATAGTGAGTATATGATCAAATAAGTTCATAAAATAAGAATTAATGCATTTTAATCACTGATATTGATAAAATTACATCATATAAAACGAAATAATTCATAAAATAGCACAAACAATCATATAATAAGATTGACAATCATCATAAACGACACTATAATACAATTATCAAGAATACATAATGCACAAAAGAATCGTAAAAATGGTTACAAAGGAAGGAGAGGAATTATGTTAAATTCAATTCTTGATTTACTCTTGAAACAAATTTTCGGACAGCCATTCCTGCTTATGGCAATAATCGTATTTATAGGTTACGTTGCAATGAAGCAGAAATTGTCCAAAGCTCTTGCGGGGGCCGTGAAAGCTTCTATCGGT
Organism: Clostridium sp. AF19-22AC; assembly: GCF_003479085.1. Taxonomy (NCBI): domain Bacteria; kingdom Bacillati; phylum Bacillota; class Clostridia; order Eubacteriales; family Clostridiaceae; genus Clostridium; species Clostridium sp. AF19-22AC. Next base: position 194,048 of record NZ_QUGN01000005.1, read on the forward strand.
ATCATTGTAATGGGGATGGGATCAGGCGCCCTGATCGCCAACTTCGGCAAGCTTCTGACTGCACTACAGAATGCGACGGGAATTCAGGGAGCCGGATTGAATACCTACCCGACAATGACCGCCAGTTACGAAAAGATGGACGCGGTACTGGGCGCTGGAACAGGGGCAGCGTGGGGGATTTATACACTGCTTGTTGCTTTTATCCTCAATCTGGTTTTGGTAGGCTTAAGAAAGTTCACCAGAATCCGTGCGGTTTATCTGACAGGCAACGCGATGATCGTTCAGGCAGGTATCAGTACTTATATTGTATGGCGTTTCCTTGGCCTTGGGATGATGCCGACAGTCCTGATTGCTGCAGTAGTAACAGCTCTGTACTGGGGAATCTGCTCTACACTCCTGATTGAACCTACAAAGAAGATCACAGGTGCGGATTTTACGGTTGCACACCAGCAGATGTTTGTGGACTACGTTGCTTATAAGGTAGCTCCGAAGATCGGTAATGCAGAAAAAGATGATATTGAGAAAAAGAAAATGCCGGAATCTCTCAACTTCCTTCAGGATAATATCATTGCAACAGCACTTGTTATGTTTGTTTCCACAGCAGTCATTATGCTGGTAGTCGGACGCGACCAGATCGACTGGCTCCGTGGTGCAGAAGGCCTGAATCAGGCGGGACTCACCAACAACATCGTATTCCTCGTGTGGATATCCATAACACTGACAGCAAATATCGTTGTACTGCTCAGTGGTGTCAGGATGTTTGTCGGTGAGCTCATGATGTCATTCAAAGGTATTTCAGAAAAACTGCTTCCAGGTGCAGTTGCAGGTGTTGACTGTGCCGCAATCTTCGCATTCGCTCCAAAGTCAGTTGTACTCGGACTTCTCTTTGGTGCTTTGGGACAGGTAATCGGACTGGTCGGACTTCTTGTGTTCAAGTCCCCGATCTTCCTCGTACCGGGATTCATCCCGCTGTTCTTTGATAATGCGACAATCGCGATCTTTGCCAATAAGTTCGGCGGATGGAAAGCGGCAGCTGTAATCTGTACGGCAAACGGTCTTATCCAGATATTAGGTTCCGCCCTCGCGGTAAAACTTATGGAATTAACATGGTGGCAGGGAAGCGCAGATTATGCGACAATATGGGTAGCAATCATAGCAATCTTCAAAGGTATCGGAAGCTTGCTTGGAATCCCGATTGCAGGTTAACCAGTTAGAATAAACAAAATATAACAGGAGGAAAAAAAGATGCTTAATATTTTATGTGTATGCGGAAATGGTATGGGAACCAGTACGATTTTGAAGATCAGTGTAAAGAAAATCTGTGACGAGCACAATATTGAGGCAGCTGTAGAGTCATGTTCATTCGGTGAGGCATTGTCTTATGTGACGAATACAGACCTCGTACTGACAAGCCCTGAGTGGGCGGGAATGCTTCCACCAAGTAATGCGGTGATTGCAGAGACGAAGAACCTGATCGACACAAAGGCTGTTACAGAGACACTTCTGGCAGCAGTGAAAGAACATTTCCCGAACGAAATGAAGTAACAGATTAAATGGAAACAGCCGGGGATATGGATTTGAGCCATATACCCGGGTGAGGAGGATGAAAATGACAGGTTATGAAATTATAAAAGGAAACGTGAAATTTACGGGCCCGGACAGAATTGGCCTCCGCTTTGACCGGATTGCGGGAAAAGGGGATGTATGCCGTATTTTCGTCCTGCCACCCAGGAGTACATGGCCGGAGGATGCACACTATACGGTCTCCAAAAAAGTACGCCCGAAAAGCGGGGAGTATGACGAATGGGGATGCCTTTGGGAAAGCGATGATTCCAGCGGATCAGACATGGGGCAGGTGAGCAATATCCCGATTGAAGAATGGGAGGATATGGAGAACTACGTTTTCCCGGACCCGAAGGCTGAAGGCCGTTTCGAAGGGCTGAAAGAGGCTCTCGATGAAGCAGAAAAAAAGGGCTTGTACGTTCAATTAAACAGCCCGCAGTGTATCTTTGAGCGTATGCATTTTTTAAGGGGATTCGAAAACACATTAATGGACTGCCTGATCGAACCCGAAGAGATTGAAGCGATGGCGGAAAAGCTTGCAGACTATCAGATCGGGATCATTGAGGAAGCCTACAGGCTCGGGGAGGGAAGGGTCCACTGTTATGATACGACGGATGACTGGGGAACCCAGAACAGCCTGATGATTTCACCGGATATCTTCCGGGAGATATTCAAGCCCCAGTATAAACGGATATTTGACAAGGCCCATGAATGCGGCATGGATATCCGGTTCCATACGGATGGAAAGATTAATGACATTCTTGAAGACCTGATCGAACTGGGAGTAGATATCATCAACATCCACCAGCCGCGGCTGGTTGGCATTGATGAAGTATCTGCCATCGCGCAGGGGCGCATCTGCTTCGAGGCTGCGATCGACATTCAGGCCACACTGCCGACCGGAGATAAGGAACTGATCGAACAGGAGGCAAAGGAGCTGATAGAAAAGTGGGCAACACCTAAGGGCGGACTGATCGGGGTTGAATATGGTTATCTTGATGCGATTGGTACAACGAAGGAGTCTATGCTCTATGCTCTGGAATGCTTTGAGAAGTATGGAAACTTTAAGAAGTAATGATGTTTACGAGTAATACCATCCCTGAAAAGGTTATTATTCACGGCCCCGTGAGTAGTAACCTGAAAAGAGCAGATGCATAAATGGCACTGCTCTTTTTGATTCAGGGGAAATCAGCGTAATCAGGCAGGTTAAGCTTGACGATTATTTGAATCATTCATATAATTGAATGGAAGGTTATCATAAAACCTATATAGTTAAGAAAGTAGAGCTTGAAACAGGACAGACTGATTAAGCTGTAAAAGAGGAACAGAATATGAAAAGAAGCAGGGCATTAGTTGAAAACCGGAGAAACAAAGTGTTGCTGGCCTTACAGTCAAACGGATTCGTAAAGGTGCAGGAACTGGCGGAAGAACTTCAGGTTTCCCCATTGACAATTCGGAGGGACCTCCAGTATCTTGAGGACCAGAAGAAGCTGGAAAGATTCTACGGAGGCGCCACTGTGAAAGACCGAGTCCCGGAGATCTATACGGAGCAGGATGAAGTGAAGCTGTACCGCCAGAGAATCGCCGAATATGCGGCATCTCTTGTCGAGGACGGGGATACGATCTTTATTAACACAAGTTCTACTGCACTGCAGATGATAAAGTATATAAAGGATAAAAGAGTTACTGTAATCACGAACAATGGAAAGGCAATTTTCATGGAACATTCCTCCAATGTCTCCATCATTTTAAGCGGCGGGGAGCTTCGGGAGATTAAAGAGGCAATGGTCGGGGAGTTTGCCACGAATAATATCAGCAAGGTAACAGCAAAGAAAAGTTTTATAGGGTGTTCGGGCCTGAGCCCGGAGAGCGGGATGACCACGGAAATACTGAGCGAGGTAAATATCAACCAGCTCATGCTGCAGCGGGTTACCGGGACCTCATACATTCTGGCGGACCATACAAAGCTCGGGAGAAATTCCAGTTTCGTGAGCTGTCCGACGGAATCTCTTCTGAATGTGATAACCGATGAAAAGGCACCGGCAGAGATTACGGATGGATTTCGTGAGCATGAGGTCAATGTGTTCTGTGTCACGAAAGACGGACATCTCTTACGGGACAGCGGATCTGCTGAACTTAGTTAGCGCGTCTGTGATGAATGGCCAGGCGAATTCCAGGCTTTTGGGAACACCTCTGACAGGAGGATATAATGTTAGAAGAATTAAAACAGAAAGTATATGAAGCAAATATGGAGCTTCCAAAACGGGGGCTGGTAACTTATACATGGGGAAATGTCAGCGGCATTGACCGTAAGGCCGGGCTGTTTGTGATTAAGCCGAGCGGCGTGGAATACGAATGCCTGAAGCCGGAGGACATGGTTGTTATGGATCTTGAAGGGAACAAGGTTGAGGGGCGGTATCAGCCGTCTTCTGATACACCGACCCATCTTGAATTGTACAAGGCCTGTCCTGAAGTGGGCGGAATCGTACATACGCATTCCCCCTGGGCGACATCATGGGCACAGGCGTGCAGAAGCATACCGTGCTATGGGACGACTCATGCGGATTATTTTTATGGCGGCATTCCCTGTACAAGGAGCCTGACCGGGGAGGAGATTGAAGGCGCATATGAGAAGAACACCGGGCTGGTGATCATAGAAACGTTCAGGGATAGAGATCCGGCAAGTGTGCCGGGCGTACTCTGTGCGAACCACGGCCCGTTCACGTGGGGGAAGGACGCCGCGAATGCGGTGCATAACGCCGTTGTTCTGGAAGAAGTGGCCAAGATGGCATACCGTACAGAGATGCTGAACCCCAAAGTCAGTGCGGCGCCGCAGGTGCTTCAGGATAAACACTATATGCGCAAGCACGGTCCGGATGCATATTACGGACAGGGCAGCCAAGGATAAGAAAGGACAGCCAGATATAAAAAACAGCTGTATATAAAACAACAGATCCCGGTATCCGAAATGTAAAAAATTTCGGGTGCCGGGATTTTTTTCGTTTCAGGTGTTTTTTGAACCTCTTTGTATCATAAAAATAAAATAATAATTCGTATAATGAATATAAATCCATTTAACAATAAAATGATCGTATAATAAGGCTAAGTAATCATATAATTAAGAACAAAGTGATTGATTTATGAAAAAGTTAATGATATACTGAACATAAAGAAAGGGGCGGAAGATTATGATGTGGAATTATTTGTTATGTTTCCTGTTTATTGCCTGTCTGGTCGTTGAGATTTATTTTATCCTCAAGAGGAACCGGACCATTGTTATGAAAGGTAAGGATGATTTTTTCTCGTTTACCCTGATTGTTCTCTTTGCGCTGGTCATCTTCCCGTTGTCAGACGCGGACACCCTGCCGGCAAATATCAGGAACATCCTGTTATTAGTTGCCATATTCGGGTCTGCGGCCATCAAGAGAGGTTTTTCAGAAAAAGGTATGGAGAAGATCTTTTATACCGTGAGATGGGAAGACATTCAGGAAGTACATATTGATGCATACCAGACGGCAAAGATCAAAGTGGTATGCCAGACAAAGAAAGGCAAACATAAGCTGTTCTTCGGCAAGTACAAGCTCAAAGAAGTCCTGCGCGTACTGGAGCAGCATGTTTCCAATATATATATTCAGAGCGCTCTGGAGGACACCCTGAATATGAAAAAATGTGTGTAAAGAATAGAAAAGACAAAGGAGAAAAATCATGGTAAGCGAAAAAATAACAGTAAAGAACCCGTCAGGGCTTCATTTAAGACCGGCAGGAATCCTGTCAGGCATTGCTTCAAAATGTGCATCCGAGGTGACTCTTGTAAAAGGAGACAAACGTGTAAATCCCAAAAGCGTACTTGTCCTGATGGCTGCCGGAATCAAGTGTCAGGATGAGATTACAGTAGAATGTTCAGGGGAAACAGAAGCAGAAGACTTAAAGACTTTGATTAATGCAATCGCAGGCGGTCTGGGAGAGCTGGACGGCGAGGGGAAATAAGGAGTTTTGAGATGAAGAGGATCGAGGTAAAAAAGACATCATCGAAAGGCATTGTCATGGGCAGGGTTTTTCTCGTTGAGGAGCAGGATTTAAGTCCGGCCGGGAACTCTGTACAGGAGCCGGAAGTGGAGAAAGAGATTCAGGCGTATGAACAGGCGGTTGAAGATGTAATTGCCGATCTGGTGCCTCTGGCGGAGGGATCGGATATCTTCGCGGGACATCTGGAGCTTGCAAAGGATATCGCGCTGAAGGAAGGCGTACTGGGACGCATTCGGAATCAGAATTACAATGCACAGATGGCGCTTCATGAGACGGCAGAAGAATTCCGCATGATATTTGAAATGATGGAAGATGAATATATGAGGGAACGCTCGGCAGATATCCAGGATATCCGCAACCGGCTGATGCGTAAACTGAAGGGGCTGAATGAGGGGAATTTTGATGAAATCACGGAAAAGGTAATCCTGCTTGCAAGAGACCTGGCCCCGTCAGATACGGCGAAGCTGAATCTGGATTATATACTGGGCTTCATCACGGAGCTGGGCGGCGTGACAAGCCATGTGTCGATTATGGCAAGGGGGATGGGAATACCGGCCCTTGTCGGGGTCAGCGGAATCATGGACGAAGTAAAGAATGGCGATTTTGTCATTATGGACGCTTCACAAGGAGTTATCCTTGTGAACCCCGGCCAGGAGCAGATTCAGGAATATACAAAGAAGGCAGAGGAGTTCCGTAAATTTGAGAAGGAACTGGAGGAATCCAGCGCACTGCCAACGGTCACGAAGGATGGAAGAAAACTGGAGGTATGCGGCAATGTCGGAAGCCTTGAGGATGTGAAACGGGCCGTGCAGTTCCAGATCGATGGAATCGGGCTTTTCCGGAGCGAATTCCTGTATATGGAGAGTGATCATTTTCCGACAGAGGAGGAGCAGTTTGAGGTCTATTCGCAGGCGGCAGAACTGCTCGGGGATAAGGAACTGACGATACGCACACTCGATATCGGAGGCGATAAAGGGCTGGATTATTTCGAATTTCCGAAGGAAGAGAATCCGTTCCTCGGCTACCGTGCGATCCGCATCGGGCTGGACCAGACTTCTATCTTAAAGACGCAGTTAAGGGCGCTCTTAAGAGCGGGTGCATCCGGGCATATACGGATCATGTTCCCGATGATTATTTCTGTAGAAGAAGTGCTAAAAGCACTTCAGATTCTGGAAGAGAGCAGGGAGGAGCTTGCAAAGGAAGGGATCCCTTATGGTGCGGATTTGGAAGTGGGCGTCATGATCGAGACGCCGGCAGCCGTCATGATGGCGGAAGAACTGGCGGAGCGGGTAGATTTTTTCAGCATTGGCACGAACGATCTGACACAATATTTCCTGGCGGTCGACAGGGGCAACCAGAAGATTGCAGCGATGTACAATTCCTATCATCCGGCTGTTCTGCGGGCAATTTACCAGACGATCCGCGCAGGTCACAAGTTTGGTAAAAAAGTCGGGATGTGCGGGGAATTTGCGAGCGATCCGAAAGCGGTTAAGCTGCTGCTCGGAATGGGGCTGGATGAATTCAGCGTATCACCGGGAGAAGCTGCAAATGTAAAATACCAGATCAGAAATGCATCCGCGGATGAAGCTGAAAGGCTTGCCAAAGAGGTGATGAAACAGCCGGCAGTCGAAGACATCATGCGGCTGCTGGAAGAATAGGGCAGCAGGAGTTTGGGAGGTCTGTTATGAAGGGATATACACTGGGGCTTTATGAAAAAGCGATGCCCGGACATTTGTCATGGAAAGAAAAACTACTGGCCGCCAAAGAGGCGGGGTATGATTTCGTGGAAATCAGCATCGACGAGACGGAGGAAAAGTTAAGCCGTCTGGAGATGAGCAGTGAAAAGCGGCTGGAACTTGTGCGGCTGATGGTAGAGACTGGGATGCCCGTGCGGACCATGTGTTTAAGCGGACACCGGAAATACCCGCTGGGCAGCGACGATCCGGAAGTGAGTAAAAAAGGCATGGAGATTATGGCAAAGGCGATCCAGCTGGCGGATGATCTAGGAATCCGTATCATCCAGCTTGCCGGATACGACGTCTACTATGAAGAGTCCAGCCTGGAAACAAAAAAGCGTTTTCTGGCCAACTTAAAGAAGGCTGTGAATATGGCAGAGATGGCAGGCGTTGTGCTCGGATTTGAGACGATGGAAAATGAATTCATGAATACCGTCGAAAAGGCAATGAAATATGTGACCCTGGTCGATTCCAGTTATCTGAATGTGTACCCGGACATCGGCAACATCACGAATGCGGCGGATACATATAAGACGGATGTGCTGGAAGATTTGTATATCGGAAAGGGACACCTTGTGGCGATGCACCTGAAAGAAACAGTTCCGGGAAAGTTTCGGGAAATCCCGTTCGGCCACGGCCATGTTGATTTCGAGAGTGCCATCAGGACAGCCTGGAAGCTGGGAATCCGCAAGTATGTGACCGAGTTCTGGTATACGGGGAACCCGGACTGGAAAGAAGATCTGCATTCTGCGAACACCATGTTTACGGAAATACTCAAGGTGCAGGAGCAGGAGGACGAAGAAGAGAGGTATGTTTCATGAAAGTAGATAAAAAAGTAATCTCAAATCTCACAAAATGCTATTCGATAGCTCCACTTAAATATAACCATGAAGATTATTTTCTGGTTGCGGCCGAAAAGACGGACAGGTGTCTGCTTTTTGATCTGGACGGCAGAGAGAAAGACACCATATGGAATGAGCCGGGCGGAGTCATGAGTATGGTACAGGTGCCGGGGACAAACGGACAGTTTCTGGCAACACACAGATTCTATTCGCCCAACGATTCAAAGGATGCTGAAATTGTAATCGTCACGCCGCAGACAGACGGAAAATGGGAAGTGAGGACACTCGTAAAGCTCCCCCATGTCCACCGCTTTGATATCGTGGAACGTAATGGTGTGAGATACCTGATTGCATGCGCTTTGAAATCGGGTCACGAATACAAAGATGACTGGTCCATGCCCGGAAAGGTCTATGCGGCCGTGCTTCCAAAAGACCTGAGCGGCTGCCATGCCGGCAACCAGCTTCCTCTGACCGTGATTAAAGACAATATGTTAAAAAACCACGGATATTACCGTGTGAAAGAAAATGGTACAGATACATGTATCATATCTGCGGACTGCGGGGTCTTCCAGTTCATCCCGCCCGAAAAGCAGGAGGGTGCGTGGACGGTGAACCAGCTTCTGGACACCCCGGCCAGCGATGCGGTTCTGGTGGACATGGATGAAGACGGGGAAAAAGAGCTTGCCGTATTATCCCCGTTCCACGGTGAGAAGATTAGTATTTATAAAAAGCAGGACGGACAATACCGGCAGGTATACGAATACGAAAAGCCGGCCGAATTCACACATGCCATCTACGGCGGCAGCCTGTGCGGAAGACCGGCCCTGATTGTAGGCCATAGAAAAGGCGGACGGAATCTGATCCTGTTTACTTATAACAAGGAAGAAAAAAAATACCATTCGGAAATTCTGGATAAAGACTGTGGTTCCGCGAATGTGTTTCATTATGTCAAAGACGGCAGAGATATACTCATCTCTGCAAACCGTGAGACGGATGAGGTGGCGATGTATACGATTTCGGAGTAATGAAAATATGAGGCCCCGTGCAGGGGGAAGGAAAGACCGGAGAAAAGCGATGATACTGTGGAACCGCTTTTCTCCGGCTTTTTGTGACCTTGTGAAAGTTTAGATTTTCCTGCATGAAAAAGTGGAACTTAAAGGATTGATATGTTAAAATGTGGAATAACCGGTTACAATCTGATTAGTGCATTTATAGAAAGCGGGTATTTTATGGAATTTAATAAGGAAAACTTACGAAAGATCAGAGGCTTAATTCTTTTTACACTTGTCGTGCTCATCGCCCTGTGGAAATATACGGTCGTACTGGAGGCGCTCGGGTTCCTCCTCGGGATTATGTTTCCGTTTCTGCTGGGTGCTGCAATTGCGTTTATCCTGAATGTGCCGATGCATTTTCTGGAAGAGAAGCTCTTTTATAATAAGAATACAAATGACCGGCATCCGGTTAAGAAGCTGGCAAGGCCGCTGAGTCTTGTGCTGACAATTATTATCGTGCTGGGTGTCGTCTCTCTCGTGATATTTGTCGTGGTCCCGAAACTGGGCGGCACTTTCATGTCACTCGGGAAAAATATTCAGGATTTCGTGCCGAAGGTCCAGTCCTGGGTGGAAGAAATGTTTAATAACAATAAAGAAATCGTAGCGATGGTGAATGACATTAAGATTGACTGGGACAAGGTGCTCAACGGCATGGTGTCATTCTTTAAAAACGGCGCCGGCAGCGTCCTCGGTTCTACATTTACAGTTGCCAAGAGTATTGTGAGCGGGCTGGCGACTTTCTTCATTGCCTTTGTGTTTGCCTGCTACATTCTGCTTCAGAAGGAAAAGCTGAACATTCAGATCAGGAAGATCATGTACGCTTATCTGAAAGAAGAGTATGTGGAAAAGGCACTGGATGTCTGTTCCCTGACCTATAAGACATTTTCAAGTTTCCTGACAGGACAGTGTGTGGAGGCAGTGATACTCGGCGCGATGTTTGTCGTGACAATGACGGTATTCCGCCTGCCATATGCGATGCTGGTCGGAATATTGATTGCATTTACCGCTTTGATCCCGATATTCGGAGCGTTCATCGGATGTGTGGTCGGGGCGTTCTTAATCCTGATGGTCGCACCGATGAAGGCGCTGGTTTTCGTTGTTTTGTTCCTCGTGCTCCAGCAGATCGAAGGCAACCTGATTTATCCGAGAGTGGTCGGCAGTTCGGTCGGACTCCCGTCTATCTGGGTGCTGGCTGCGGTCAGTATCGGCGGCAGTCTGATGGGAATTGTTGGTATGCTTGTATTTATCCCGATTGTGTCAGTTGTCTATACTTTATTCCGGAATAACGTATACTGGCAGCTGAAAAAGAAAGGGATTCAGATAGACAATACTACCGGGGAATCGGTGGATGTATCAGGAATGAGTTCCGGGAATACTGGGAATGAAAACTAGAAGTAGAATAATATACAAAAAAGTGCTATACTAGAAACATTAACGGTAACATGATAGAAGGACTATGAGGAAAAAAGCATGGGAAAAAAGAATATGCGACTAAAGGGGCAGCTCAGAATGTACATGCAGTGGCCGTTGATTATGACGGTGCTTCTGATTGCAATGAATATCTGGATGTACATGATCGACAGGAAGGCAGGCGTTATGATGTCCGTCTTTGTCGTCGTTTATCTGGTGATAGTAGGGCTTCTGTACTTTTACAACCGTTCTTTGATTCTGGCAGATTTAATTCAGTTTTCTACACAGTATAAGGGGATACAGAACACACTACTTAAGGAACTGACGATTCCATACGCCATCCTGTTGGAAGATGGAAGGATCCTGTGGAAGAATGACAGCTTTAACGACATGATTGAAGGACAGAAACGGGAAAAGTATCTGAACAAACTGATTCCGGAGCTGAACACCGGGGTATTCCCGCGTGAGGAGTCGGATCATGTAGAGCTGGAGGTTGTTTACAAGGAAAGAGACTATCAGGTAGAGCTTAGAAGAGTTTCAGTTGAGGGATTCAGCGAGGCTGAGCAGCTGCTTCAGATCCCGCGTGAGAAGGAATACTTCATCGCGGTATATATGAAGGATGTTACGGAACTGAACTCATACATCAGAGAAAATGAAGACCAGCGCCTGATTGCCGGACTGATCTATATTGACAACTATGATGAAGTCATGGAGAGTGTCGAGGAAGTGCGGCAGTCTCTTCTTGTTGCGCTGATTGACCGTAAGATTAACAAGTATATCGGGGATATAGACGGAATCGTGAAAAAGCTTGAGAAAGACAAGTACTTTATTGTTATCAAGAAAGAAAGCTACAGGAAGATCGAGGCAGACAAGTTCTCACTTCTGGAGGATGTAAAGCAGGTAAACATCGGAAACGCCCGTTCCGCGACCTTAAGCATCGGACTCGGGCTGAATACTTCGACCTACGCACAGAGCTACAACTATGCGCGTGTTGCCATTGACCTGGCGCTGGCGCGGGGCGGGGACCAGGCTGTCATCAAGGACTGCAAAGGAATTACATATTTCGGAGGCAAGAAGGAGCAGACAGCAAAGAATACCCGTGTTAAGGCGCGTGTTAAGGCGGAGGCGCTGCGTGAATTTATCGTGGCCAAGGACCAGGTCATTGTCATGGGGCATAAGATTGGTGACGCCGACTCTCTCGGGGCATGTATGGGAATCTACCGTGCGGCTGTGGAACTGGAGAAGAAGGCCCATGTCGTTATCAATGAGATCACGACTTCGGTGCGCCCCCTGTACGATGAAATTGCCGGAAGTCCGGCATACGGGAAGGACATTTTCCTGACCTCGGAACAGGCGCTGGATTATGTGACGGATAATACGATGGTAGTTGTTGTGGATACGAACAAGCCGCAGATGACCGAGTGTCCGGAACTTTTGAAGTGTTCCAAGACGATTGCCGTGCTCGATCATCACCGCCAGAGCAGCAATGTAATCGAGAACGCGGTTCTTTCTTACGTAGAACCGTACTCATCCTCAACGAGTGAGATGGTTGCGGAAGTACTGCAGTATATTGTAGATGACATTAAGTTTCCGTCTGTTGAGGCAGACTGCCTGTATGCGGGAATCATGATCGATACACGCAACTTTATGAACCGCACAGGTGTGCGTACGTTTGAAGCGGCGGCATTTTTAAGGAGATGCGGCGCTGACATTACACGCGTACGCAAAATGTTCCGCGATGATATGGAGTCTTACCGTGCAAAAGCAGAAGCCGTCCGCATGGCGGAAGTTTACAGGGACGAGTATGCTATTGCACAGAGCCCGGGAGATATTGAGAGCCCGACGGTGCTTGCTGCACAGGCCGCGAATGAGCTGCTGGACATCAGCGGTATCAAGGCATCCTTTGTACTTACTATCTACGAAGGCAGGATTTACCTGAGTGCGCGTTCCATTGATGAGGTGAATGTGCAGATTATTGCGGAGAAGCTTGGCGGGGGCGGACATATCAATTCTGCCGGAGCACAGTTTGACCATACAAATATGCATCAGGCAATTAAGGTGCTGAAAGAAACAATAGACCAGATGATTGAAGAAGGAGATATTTAATTATGAAAGTAATCTTATTACAGGACGTGAAATCTCTCGGAAAAAAGGGAGAAATTGTAAATGTAAACGACGGATATGCAAGAAACTTCATTCTGCCGAAAAAGCTCGGTGTTGAAGCAAACAATAAGAACTTAAACGAGCTTAAGCTCCAGAAAAAGAAAGAAGATAAGATCGCACAGGAGAATTTAGATGCCGCAAAGCAGTTAAAAGCAGAGTTGGAGGCCGGAAAAGTGGAACTTTCCATCAAAGTCGGAGAAGGCGGGAAGACATTCGGGTCAATATCCAGCAAGGAAATAGCTGCAGCAGTAAAAGACCAGATGGGAGTGGAAGCTGACAAGAAGAAGATCCAGTTAAAGGAAACGATCAAGACGCTCGGCACTCACCATGTTCCGGTTAAGTTACACCCGGAAGTAACGGCTGAGCTTAAAGTTGTTGTAACAGAAGAAGCATAAGGGGATTCGCTTTATGGAAATGGAAGCAGCGATTAAGAGAATACTCCCTCACAGCGCGGAAGCGGAGCAGGCTGTCGTGGGAGCTATGCTGATGAACAAAGACGCGATCATGGCTGCATCTGAGGTCCTCACCGGGGATGATTTTTATCAGACTGCTTATGGGATACTGTTTGATTCTATGGTGGAACTCTTTCAGGCGGGAAAACCCGTGGACCTGATTACACTGCAGGAACATCTGAAGGAAAAGAACGTTCCCCCGGAGATCAGTAGCATGGAGTTTGCAAGAGACCTTGTAGCCAGCGTGACAACCTCGGCGAATGTAAAGTATTATGCCGAGATTGTACGGGAAAAGGCCACACTGCGCCAGCTGATTAAAGTAAATGAAGAAGTTACTACCGCATGTTATCAGGAGAACCAGCCCCTTGAAGCGATTCTGGATAAGGCGGAAAAGGGTGTATTCGAACTGGCCGAGCGTGGAAGTGTACAGGAGTATGTCCCAATCAAGCAGGTCGTACTGAATGCACTGGATGTGATAGAGAAAGCCTCTAAGACAACGGGGAGTGTGACAGGTATCCCGACAGGCTTTATAGATCTGGATTATAAGCTGTCAGGACTGCAGCGCTCAGACCTGGTCCTGATAGCGGCAAGGCCTTCAATGGGTAAGACGGCCTTTGTTCTAAACATTGCACAGCATGCCGCATTCAGGCAGAATTGCGCTGTGGCAATCTTCAGTCTCGAGATGTCAAAGGAACAGCTCGTTAACCGTCTGTTTTCTCTGGAATCGCATGTAGATGCCCAGCTTCTGCGTACAGGTAACTTAAAGGACACAGACTGGGAAAAACTGATAGAAGGCGCCGGACGGATCGGGAAATCGAGACTCGTCATTGATGATACCTCCGGTATTTCTATTACGGAGATGCGTTCCAAATGCAGGAAGTTTAAGATGGAACTCGGGCTGGACCTGATTATCATCGACTACCTCCAGCTGATGAGCGGGAGCGGGGGGAAAAGCAATGAAAGCCGGCAGCAGGAGATTTCGGAGATTTCGCGTTCGCTGAAAGGGCTGGCAAGGGAACTGAATGTGCCGGTTATTGCGCTTTCACAGCTGAGCCGTGCGGTTGAGCAGAGGACAGATAAGAGACCTATGCTTTCTGACCTAAGAGAATCCGGGGCCATTGAGCAGGATGCCGATGTATGTATGTTTATTTACCGTGAGGATTATTATATACCGGATACGGAAGATAAGGGAATTGCCGAGATTATCATAGCAAAGCAGAGAAACGGCCCGGTCGGAACCGTCAGACTGGCTTGGATTCCGCAGTATACCCGTTTTGGAAACGAGCTGCGGCAGCCGGAGTAAAATAAAAAAGAGGAAAACAGGGACAGTAACGATTGTGTTCCGGTTTTCCTCTTTTTTGTCCTGCCCCGGCCCTGCACGCGGAACTAGTTGAGAAGCTTTTTAAGCTTTCCAATCGGAGTCTCGCGGGCAGCATCGCGGCGGTTGGCCTGCTGCTGGCGGATCAGGCAGTCCAGCTTGCGGTAGTGTTCTTCTTCCTGGCGTTCCTTGGCCTGGAAGAGGAAGTCCATTTCCCGGATCACATCCTTTGTGACACTCTTGCTGATATCCTTTTTGAGTGACTCGTTGTTGGTTGTGACGACTTCTGTCAGGACATCGCCTATGAGGGTTCTGACCTGTTCTAACTGCGTTACCGGGATCACCTCGGCCTGAATGATTTCAGGGGCAGCAGGCTTGTCCTTTGCTGCGGGGACCGCCATTTCCCTTATGGCAGCTTTTGCTGCAGGTGCTGTTTTGGCGGATGTACTCTGAAGAGATGCTGCTTCTCCAGCCGGCTTTATGCTCTTTATTGTGTCCTGCTTTTGCAGGGAAGCCTGTTTCTCAGGTTCCTGAGACTTTGACGGAGCGGTCTCCTGAATCTTAAGACGTGTTGCTTTTAGTTCTGGGATTAAGGGTTTCAGGTCCTTTAGAAGCATCCCTTCATCTTTGAGTTTTTTAATACAGCGAAAAAGTTGTATATCGTCCTTTGTATAATATCGATGCCCCATTTCCGTGCGCCCTATTACCAGTTCCAGTTCTTCTTCCCAGTAACGCAGTACGTGGGATTCTACCTTCACCTGCTTGGCGGCTTCAGAAATCATAAACCTGACTTCACCCATATTATACCAATACCTCCTTAAGACAATGATGTTACAAGATTCTTGTGTTCGGTGTTATTATACCATAGCATGTATAGGGAAAAGACATAAATCGTTCGTCAAATTATGCCATAAAAATACCGCCCCCACCAGAGGACGGCATTCTCAGCTTGTGATCACTTTGCGATTTATTACTAAAATTATTCTGCTGAAATAGCCCCTGTAGGACAAGCAGACTCACATGCTCCACAATCTACGCAAGCATCAGCGTCGATTACGTATTTGCCATCACCTTCAGCGATAGCTCCTACTGGACATTCGCTTTCGCAAGATCCGCAGCTTACACATTCATCACTTATTACTCGTGCCATGTATGTATCCTCCTTTTTGAAATGTGCAGCAGTATTTTATAACTGCCGTTATGCTTATTCTAATATAAAACAGTTAAATATACAAGCTATTTTATGCTTTAAATCAGGTACAATTTTATAACTTTTTATAAAAATTAAGAAAAAATTCCTTTTTTTTTCACAGGATTAGTGTATAGTATATAAGTGGTAATCTGGAGACAGTAAGACAAGATCTGGAGGCAATTATATGAAAAAGAAGTGGACAATCATCGTATCGGCTGTACTTTGCATTATGCTGGCTGTCTGTGCATGCAGTAAAAAGGAGGAGACTCCGAAGTTTACGGGAGATACAACGGAAGAACCGCCATATCAGGACAATCTCAACGCGATTTCACCGTCAGCATACAATAATGTACAGGGATTAAAGTTAGAGCCCGGGGCTTATATATCTATCATAGGAAAGGATGACAGTTCTTCCTATTGGAAGGCACTTAAGAGCGGTGTTGAACAGGCGGCTGAGGATCTGAACAAGGCGCTTGGATATAAGGGGGATGACAAGGTCAAGGTGACTTACAATGCTCCCGGAGTGGGGGAGGACATTGACGAGCAGGTGAATATTCTCGATGAGGAGCTTGCGCGGTATCCCGATGCAATCGGGATTGCGAGTATAGATGCAGATGCCTGCACCGTCCAGTTTGACCTGGCGTCAGAGAACGGTATCCCGATCATTGCACTGGACTCAGGTAATTCCTATCAGGGAATCCAGTGCACAATCAAGACGAATAATGAGGAGGCGGCCGGGACGGGTGCTTATAAGTTAAGCGGCGAGATAGAGAATAAAGGCGGGGTACTGCTGGTCGTACATGATTCCAAGTCAGCTTCCAGCAAAGAGCGTGAGGATGGATTTAAGAAAGAGATTGAGAATAACCATCCGGATGTAACGATTGAAGAGACGATTTATCTGGACAAGATGGATGATTTGAAAAAAGCAATCGCAGAAGAAAAGAATAAGAATAAAAAGGCAGAGGAGAAAGAGATTACACCTGACAGCCTGACAGACGAAGATGTAATCCAGTACTACCTTGAGAAGCACCCTGATGTGAAGGGCTGTTTCGGGACGAATGTGACGGCAACGAAGCTTGCACTCTCTTCTTTAAAGCAGGCGGAAAAGTCAGATGATATTATCCTGATGGGGTTTGACGGCGGAAAAGACCAGATTGAATCACTTAAGAACGGAGATATCCGCGGGCTGGTTGTACAGAATCCGTTTGGAATCGGCTATGCATCCGTGATTGCGGCATCACGTACAATCCTCCAAAGCGGCAATGAGGCGGTTGTTGATACAGGATATATCTGGGTGACACAGGAGAACCTGGAGGAAGAGTCCATACAGAATATGCTGTATGAGTAACAACTGCTATGAAGATTGTGAAGTAGTGAGACTTTAAGAACGTTTTATAGCCTTATAATAAAGAAAGACAGGTATCTGTATGTCCCAGGCAAGGGAAGTGCAGATACCTGTCTTTATGTTTTCGGAATTAAGTACATTCACTTCCCCTGTATGAAGAAGGGGTCATGCCGGTATCCTGTTCAAAATTTCTGCGAAACGTCCGTATGGAACGAAAGCCGACTGTCATGGCAATATCATATACCGGCATTTCTGTCCCAGCGAGGAGCGCCCTTGCGTAGACAAGGCGGATGGAGGTCAGAAGCCTTGAAAAGCCGGTTCCGTAATTCCGTTTCAGTATTTCCGTCAGGGTGGCCCTGCTCATGAAGAAATAGTCGGAAACACTGACAATATCAAGATTCTCATTGTAATGCTCGAAAAGATATAGCAGAATCTGCCATGCGGTATCTGAGCGGTAAACTGCATTTGAGGGACTTTTTTTACGGTACTCCTCGGGCGTCATCCCTTTTAGTTTATGAAACACCCTGTAAAATGTCGAGAGGGAATGGTACCCCACATAATTTGCAATAAAGGCGATAGAAAGTTCCTCGAACTGCATCATGGAGCAGGCATTGCGGATACGGACCTGATGGCGGTTTTCCGCGAAATTGCTGCCGGTTATGCAGCGGAACAGGTAATTGAGGTAAGGGACAGAAATAGAAAAAGCCTTTGCGACCTCACCTGCGCTGCTGTTAAAGTGAACATGCATGTACTGCAGAACCTGCCAGAGAAGGTTATGCTGTGCGTCACGGCTTTTGTTCTGGGTTAATGCCATGCGTTCGTAGATGTTTACCATCTTCATGACATTTGAGAGAACGAAAAACTCATAAAAGTCATTTTTCTTCTTAAGTTCCTGCTTAATCTCCAGAAAAAGCTGCTGCATGGAGGGCGAGTCCTTGTCCGAAAGAGCAACAACGGGCGAGCCGCATTCGAGGATATACAGGCTGTCATTTGCAAAACTCTTGCTCATATCCAGATAAACAAGGAGCTCCAGTGGGAAAGAAATCCTGAGAAAACGAAGAGGCTCCTGTGGAACCAGCCGGTGGACATGGAAGGGGAAAAATCGGATGTAATCATTTGTACTGATGGTATAGCGCTCCCCGTTTACATCGAGGTACCCCGTTCCGCCAAGTATCAGGCAGTATTCTATATTGTCGTGTGCATGAGGCTGTTCGTTGTTTTTGAGAGTATCAGTTTCAACCGCCACATTTTCAAGGGTGAGCTGGCTGCGGTGATAAAATGAATTTGAGTAGGAATGCATCTCTTTTTTTTCCATAAACACCTCCTGTTGGGGAGTACAGAACTATTTTAGCTTCAGTTTCATTATCTATATTATACGGTTTCAGGTGAATTAAGAAAAGCATATCAGTTCAAAATGATAATATTTATCTAAAAAATGGCCCCTGCATTGAGAAAGGTTATGATGAAAATGCGCTTTAAGTTTTTAACAGATATGAAATAATGGAACTAACATATGAACCAAAAGAAAGGGGTTGAATGAATGTTTTCTTATCTGTTTTCACCAATGAAACTGCGTGGAGTGGAACTTAAGAATCGCATTATCATGCCTGCAATGGGGACAAAATTCCCGAAGGACAATGAAGTAACAGAACAGCTGATCCAGTATCATGTAGACCGTGCAAAAGGAGGCAGCGGACTCAATATGGTAGAGGTTACCGGGGTCCACCAGCCATCCGTGCCGGGGATTTACCCGTCACTGGGAGAGGACCGTTTCATACCGGGCATGAAACGGCTCACGGATGCAATCCACGAAGCAGGAGGGAAAGCCGGTGTACAGCTGTGGCAGGGCAGTATCGCAGTTGCGGCGCACCAGGGGATTCAGGTTATCGTTGCAAGTGATCTGGAGCTGGCTCCCGGATATGTTGTAAAGGGCGCTGACAAGGCGTTGATCGACGAACTTACGACATGCTACGGGAAGGCTGCACACAGAGCCGTGGAGGCGGGATATGACTGTGTGGAGGTACATATGGCACATAACTATATCCTGCATTCCTTCCTGTCTCCTGCAATCAATAAACGTACGGATGAGTATGGAGGCACGTTTGAAAACCGGGCCCGTTTTCCATTGGCGGTCATCGAATCAATCAGGAAAAACATACCGGACGATATGCCGTTGTTTATGCGTATTGACGCACAGGACGATTATCTTGAAAATGGCATGACGATTGAGGATGTGATCGCGTTCTGTAAACTGGCAAAAGAAGCAGGCGTGGATGTGCTGGATATTTCGAGAGGAAATATTATCAGTGCAGGTATTAAGTTTGAGGTGCCGCCGATCGATCTCCCGAGAGCGTTCAACATCGAAAACGCGGCGCGGATCCGCAGGGAGACCGGAATGGTCACGATGGGTGTGGGGCGTATTAATGATCCGGAACTGGCCGACCGGCTTCTTCAGGAAGATAAGCTGGATCTGGTCGGAATCGGGCGCGCACAGCTGGCTGACCCGGAATTCTGTAATAAGTCCAAAGAAGGCAGGCTGGATGATATCGTAAGATGCGTGGGCTGCAACCAGGGATGCTACGATGCCTGCGAAAGCCATGTGATTCCGCACATTACCTGCCTGAGAAATCCGGCCCTTGGCAAAGAAAATGAATACCGCATCTCCAAAACGAAAGAACCGAAGACAGTACTCATCGCAGGCGGGGGCATGGCTGGAATGGAAGCGGCAGACGTCCTCTATGCAAGGGGGCACCACCCGGTTCTGTGCGAAGCATCTGACAGGCTCGGGGGACAGTTTCTTCTGGCAGGCGAGGCCCCGAGGAAGCTGGAAATGAAGCTCGCAGCTATGAGCAAGGGAGAGCAGATTACACGGCGCGGCGTGGATGTGAGACTGAATGCACCGGTTACTCCTGCCCTGATAGAAGAACTGAAACCGGACGCGGTAATCAATGCCATCGGTGCACTGCCGATTATCCCGCCTATCCCGGGTATTAATCTGCCGCATGTGAAAAATTCACACGAAATTCTGGGCGGAAAAGCATCAGTGGAAGGAAATGTGGTAGTAATCGGCGGCGGCCTGGTAGGTCTGGAGACTGCAGAATATCTGTCAGACAAAGGGTGTAAGGTGACTGTAGTAGAAATGCTGGAAGGGCTTGGAACCGATCTGGGGACGACCAGAAAGGTCTGCGTCATGGAAAACCTCTATATGGAGGGTGTGACGCAGATGCCGAACTGCAAGTGTCTGGAGATCACAGGAGACGGTGTTGTCGTGGACAATGGAGGAGAAAAACAGACGATTCCGTGTGACTATGTCGTGGCAGCCGTAGGGGTACACAGCGCAGATTTTTCAGCGGAAGAAGCACTTTGTAAGGAGAAAGGGATTCCGGTTTATACGATAGGGGACGCAGAAAAACCGAGGCGTGCAATCGATGCGACGGCAGATGCCGCGAGAATTGCGCGGGAAATATAGGTTAGTGTGCACACCTCAGGTGTGTGTAAATGTATCGGGAAATGATTTCATATATGGAGGTATGGACATGAGTGAGAAAAGAGTAGCATTGGTATCAGGAGCGGCAACGGGAATCGGACGTGACTGTTCTGTACAACTCGCAAAAGATGGGTTTCAGATGGTCCTTTGTGACTGGAATAAGGAAGAAGGGGAAAAGACGCTGGCTCTGTGCAGAGAACAGAATGTAGAGGCGGACTTTCTCGAAATTAATATGGCGGTCGAGGAACAGGCGGAGAAATTTATCCGGTTTGCGGCAGAGAAGTATGGGAAGATAGACTTCTATTTTAACAATCAGGGTGTCATCCATATGCCAAAGCTTTTCGAAGATATTACGGAAGAGGATTTTGACTATGTAACAAACAATAACTTCAAGGCATGCTTCTTTGGCATGAAGCACGCGCTCCGTGTCATGAAAAAACAGGGATACGGCCATCTCGTCAATACGGGTTCTTCATCAGGTATCCGTCCGGAGACCGGGTTCGGTGTGTATTCGGCTACTAAGCATGCAGTCATCGGACTGACAAAAGATGCGGCGATCGAGATGGCAAAATACGGTGTCCGGGTCAACAGCGTCTGCCCGGGCGGGATTATTACGCCGCTGACAATTGCAGTTGGAAAGTATATGCAGGAGCACCAGTTTGTACAGCCGAAAGCGTCGACAGCTCTCTTAGGGCCGGCACGCATGGGGCAGACATCTGAGATAACCGGGGTGATCTCTTTCCTTGCTTCCGAGGCATCATCTTACATGACAGGTGCAATCATCAGCGTGGACGGAGGAAATACACAATAAATGGGATCCTATTAAGATAGGAATTATCTTAGGATAATAAGACGGGACGCCGGACAGGAAGGACAATCGCCCATGATTGTCCTTCCCGCCCGGCGTCTTTTTACATAAAAGGTTAATTTTCTTTTTTACTGAGTGAGAAGATAAATTCTGTCCCTACCCCTTCGGTACTGATTACATTAATATGTTCATCGTGGGCCTGTATTGCCTCTTTTACGATTGCAAGTCCAAGGCCGGTTCCTTTTTTATCTTTGCCGCGTGAAAGGTCTGATTTGTAGAAACGCTCCCAGATCTTGTTCAGTTCTTTCCTCGGAATGCCGATGCCGGAATCTTTTACGGAGACAAAAATCTTCTCACCGCGCGCAGTTACCTCGATCGTGACGGAGGATTCATTTTCACTGAACTTAATCGCATTGTCGATCAGATTATAGAGGACCTGCTGTATCTTGCGTCTGTCTGCATAAACAAGGACTTCGCCGGGAAGCAGCAAAAGCCCGATGGAGATACGTTTCGGGGTACAGGCGCCTTCAAAAGAAGCTGCCGTATTCTTAATCATTTCCTGAATATCGAATTCTGTTTTATCAAGAAGCAGTTCCTTTGTATCGAATTCGTTCAATGTCAGAAGGTCTTTTGTCAGGTCTGTCAGACGCTCTGTCTCAAATAAAATAATATCGAGATATTTTCCATGTAGCTCCGGTGGAATCGTCCCGTCCGTCATGGCCTGCACATAACCCCTGATGGAGGTCAGCGGGGAACGGAAATCATGGGAGACGTTTGCTACGATTTTCTTCTGGTATTCTTCCATGTCCCTAAGCTGGACGGACATGTAATTCAGTGAGGCCGAAAGATATCCCATCTCGTCATGTGTGTTGACCGGAATTTCATAGGTCAGGTTCCCGGACGCATACTGGGTAGCTGCCTCGGTGATCTGGCGAAGCGGCCGGTAAATAAAAAAGTGGAAGGCGAGCAGCAGGATAAAGGACAATATAAAAATCACGGCAACAGTTATATAGACCGGGAACATCATCCTGCTGCTTGTCTGCTGGATATAGGAGACGGGCTTATGGATGAGGAGGTAACCACGGATATAAAACCCCTGTGTCACAGGGGCCATGACTGTGATTACGTCCTCCTTGAAATACCCGTGGTAATCCCCGATAATATACTGGTCGCTCCCGATCTCGGCAGGGTCGAAATTCTCGATCATATCCGGTGCGGCTGTGTTTTCCAGATTGGCAGAAGTAATCAGGGTACCATCCTCTTTTACGAACCAGAGTGAGGAATTCAGGTACTGTTTTGCTGCATTTAACTGGGAATGCACGGCGCGCGTGGAGTTATCTTCCTGAAAATAGGACGGAAGATAGTCGGCAGCCATTACATTTGCCTGCTTGTATAAATTCTGAGAGTCATTCTTTTCCAGACGGTCAAGCATCAGCTGGCTCGTCAGAATTCCAACCGTGAAAAAACTCAGGAATCCAAATATAATATAGATGATGATAAACTTTAAGTACAAAGTACTCTTCATGCCGCACTTCCTTTTTATGTCTATTACAAACTTACTTTACTTCGAATTTATAACCAATTCCCCACACGGTGCTCAGCCCCCAGGACGGATGGTCCTTGATCTTCTCGCGCAGTCTTTTAATATGCACATCCACGGTCCTGGTGTCTCCGATATACTCATAGCCCCAGATCTGGTCGAGGAGCTGTTCACGCGTAAACACCTGGTTCGGGGATGCCGCGAGGAAATAAAGCAGTTCAAGCTCCTTTGGAGGCATTTCCACCGGGTGGCCGTCACATACAACGGCATAATTCGTAAGGTTGATCGTCAGCCCCTCATACTCAACGCATTTCGCCTTATCCTCGGCAGGCTCCTCGGTTTTCACAGGATGATATCTGCGGAGGACGGCACGGACTCTGGCCACCATCTCCTTGGAATCAAAAGGCTTCATAATATAATCATCCGCACCCAGTTCCAGTCCCAGAACCTTATCGAACACTTCTCCCTTCGCGGAGAGCATAATAATCGGCGTGGAGGACTTAGCCCGGATCTCACGGCAGACCTGGTAACCGTCAATACCCGGCAGCATCAGGTCAAGAAGAATCAGGTTCGGGTGGTAAGTCTCAAAGGCAGACAGCGCATCCTCCCCGTTATAAACCATCTTTGTATCAAAACATTCCTTCACAAGATACAGCGATATCAGTTCGGCGATATTCTCGTCGTCATCGACAATCAAAATTTTCTGTTTAGCAACCATGAGATGCCTCCTTTAATAGGGGTCTGACCCCTTTGAACTCCGTATTCTGACAATTAAAACAATTCGGGGTGATAACCCTAATTTCTGTGATATTGTGTATTATTTAAATTCAACTATAGTAACCCCTGCATCCCCTTCTCCGAACTCTGCGAGCCGGTAGGATTTGACATGCTTCTGCCTCCTGAGGTATTCGTGGATGCCTTTGCGAAGCGCCCCGGTGCCTTTTCCGTGTACGATACGCACGGTGTTCAGGTGGGAGAGCAGTGCATCGTCCAGATACTTATCCAGTTCGGAGACTGCTTCATCTACAGTTTTGCCGAGAAGGTTGATCTCCGGCCTGACGGACAGGGATTTGCTCATCTTCATTTTGCTTCTTGAAGTGCCTTTCTTGCTGCCTGTGGAATAAGAGGCTGGCTCATCGATGATCTCAAGGTCGGATATATTTACCTGTGACCTTAGAATTCCCATCTGTACGGTGAGGTTACCGCGGGAATCCGGCAGGGAACTGACGGTCCCGGTGAGGTTCATACTCAGTACCTTTACGGATTCTCCAAGCTTGAAATCTCCCGGCTTGTATGCCTTTTTCTGTTTCTGGACAGGGAGGGCATTGGCGGAAGACGTTTCTTTTATCTTCTGGCGCAGGCGTTCACGCTCTTTTTCCATATCGGCGGCGGAAATACTTTCTTTCCCGAATTTGCGGAAATTCTTCATTGTTTCATCTGCGAGCTCTTTGGCCTCACGCAGAATCGAGCCGGCCTTTTCGTTCGCCTCTTTCAGGATTCTGTCGCGCTGTTCCTCGATCTTTTCCTGTTTCTGTTTTGCCTGTATTTTCAGCGACTCGACTTCCCTTTTGTAGGCGGCGATCGCTTCCTGTTCTTTTTCGATGGTGCGTTTGCTTGATTCCAGATCGGTCAGCAGGTCTTCGAAGGAGACATCCTGCTCCGACAGTCTCTGTTTTGCATCCTCAATGATATAATCCGGCAGTCCTAATTTTCCGGAAATGGCAAATGCATTACTTTTCCCGGGAATTCCGATTAACAGGCGGTACGTCGGCTTCAGGCTTTCTACATCGAATTCACAGCAGGCATTCTCAACGCCCGGTGTAGACAATGCGTAAACCTTCAGTTCACTGTAGTGGGTGGTAGCCATTGCACGGATATTCCGCTGATGAAGATGGGAAAGGATTGCAATAGCAAGCGCCGCACCTTCAGTCGGGTCGGTTCCCGCGCCAAGCTCATCGAATAGAACGAGTGACTTTTCATCCACATCTTTCAGGAAAGATACAATATTAGTCATATGGGATGAGAAGGTACTCAAGCTCTGCTCAATACTCTGCTCGTCCCCGATATCTGCGTAAACCTGATGAAAAATGGCAAGTTCTGAACGGTCCCCGGCCGGGATATGAAGCCCTGCCTGCCCCATCAGTGTGAAGAGCCCCACTGTTTTCAGGGAAACCGTCTTACCTCCGGTATTTGGTCCGGTAATGATGAGCAGTGTAAAATCTTCACCGAGTGAAACGGTGATTGGTACGACTTTCTTCGGGTCCAGCAGGGGATGGCGCCCCTCGCGGATGCGGATACGGCCTTCTGTATTCAGGACCGGACGGCTGGCGTTCATGGACAGTGCAAGAGAACCCCTTGCAAAAATATAATCCAGATCGGTCAGCAGTTTATAATTGGTACGGATTTCTTCTATATATTCAGCGGTGTCCGCACTCAGGCGGGCAAGAATCACCTGAATCTCTTCCTGTTCCTTGGCATAGAGTTCCTTTAAATCGTTGTTCAGTTTGACAACTGCCATTGGCTCGATAAACAGCGTAGACCCTGTGGAAGACTGGTCATGGATCAGTCCGTTCACCTGGCTGCGGTATTCTGCCTTCACGGGCACACAATAGCGGTCCCCCCTCATGGTAATGATCGGGTCCTGCAGATAAGTGCGTAGGGAACCATTTACCAGATTCGTTAGCGTTGCATGCACTTTATCATTGAGCGCGTTCATACTGCGGCGGATACTTTTCAGGGTGCTGCTCGCCTCATCACTGATTTCATCTTCGGCAGGGATGCACCGTTCAATCTCCATCGTCAGCGGAGTCAATGGTTCCAGCTGATCGAAAAAGGCATCCAGACAGTCAGCCAGTTCCTCCTGTGTATCGTGGCGGCCATATGACTTTGCGCGTGCTGCGGTCTGCAAAAGCTTACAGATGCGAAGCAGTTCCCCGCTCCCGATGGCGCCCCCGATCTCCAGCCTTTTCAGGGATTCCCCGACAGGGAAGGCATCGCTTAAGGAAATGCGCCCTTTCTTTACGATTCTTGTAAATGCAGCGGCCGTCTGCTCCTGGCAGGTATTAATCCGCTCCAGGTCTGTCATTGGCTTTGTCTTATGGCAGAGCTGCTTTCCCCTCATAGAAGAGGCCTGTTCCTCCAGTAACGAGATAATTTTATCAAATTCTAATTTATATAATGTTTTCTGATTCATACTTTTCACCTTTTTGCTTAAGTTCATAGGTACATTCTACATTATTTAATGCATAATGAAAAGGATAAATTGAAAAGGATACTTATTGAACAATCCCCATGAATCGGTTATACTATAGACTAAAGGAGATTAGAACCTATGCCGTACGATGAAGATCCGAAGCAGAAGCCGGAACATGGATTGGAAGAGCAGAAAGAAGAGCAGTTTTCTTTCCTGCAGGAGACGATTAAGCCAAAACCAGTCACCAGGAGAAAGATCCTGACACAACTCGCAAGAGTAGGTATCTATGGACTGATTTTCGGAGCGTTCGCCTGCCTTGGTTTTTTTGCGCTCAAACCCTGGGCACAGACGAAACTTCAGGGCAGCCCGAAGACCGTGACCATCCCGGATGATGAGGAACCGGAGACGGAACCCGCGCAGGATCCACAGGCAGAAGTGGTTCAGACCCCTGTATTAGACGCGGAAAGCTATAAGGAGATTATGAAAAGCGTCTATGAGACTGCCAAGGATGCAAATAAGGGTGTAGTATCTATACAGCCGGTACAGGCTGATGCGGCCCTTTCTTCCGACGGAAGCGGTACCCAGAACAGTGCGGCCGGAATCATCGTGGCGGACAACGGTCAGGAACTCCTGATGCTCTGTGAAAACAAAATTTGTGCAGAGGCTGAAAAGTGGACAGTTACATTCTCGGATAACAGCGAGTATGGAGTGTCCCTGAAAAAGCAGGACAAGAACAGCGGACTTGCGGTATTTGCAGTTCCGCGTGTCAAGCTTACAAGTACAACATGGGAAAATATAGAGGTAGCAGCACTCGGAAACTCGAACCTCACTACAAAGGGCGATCTGGTGATGGCTCTGGGTAATACCTTCGGATATGCAGACGGAATCGGATATGGAATCGTAAGTTCCAATGAATATCAGGAGACACTGGCAGACGGGCAGCGCCGTGTTCTTGCCACGGATATTGCGGCAGCGTCGAACGGTACTGGTATTTTATTCAATCTGTCGGGTGAAGTGATCGGCATGATTAAGCCGGGGATCTGGAACGAGACGGAGAATAATACCGCAAAGGCAATTGCGATATCGGACCTGAAGGCTACGATCGAACTTCTGGTGAACGGCGACAGCGTACCATATATAGGGATTTACGGAACTACAATCAATGATGCAATTGCAAAAGAGCAGGAGATGCCAACCGGAATTTATGTTACACAGGTGAGCACGGATTCACCTGCAATGGCAGCAGGTATACAGAACGGCGATGTTTTGCAGGAACTTGCCGGAGAAAAACTCTCGAATCTCTTGTCCTATGAAAAGGCAGTGTTGGAATGCAAGGTAGGACAGCCTGTAAAACTGAAAGGAAAACGCCGTGGTGCCGGAGGTTATGTTGACATTGACTTTACGGTGACTGTAGGCAGTCTGGAGTAGAGGCTGGGGAGTGAACAGTAATAAACAGATAACTGGAAATGCGATACGGCTGCCAGGATACTTGGCAGCCTGAATTATGTAATTTTGCCTGAAAGGCAGCACATACAGAATGGAGGACAACATGAAGTTTATTAACGAATTACATGAAGGAGAAACAATAAGGGGGATATACCTGTGCAGAGGAAAACGTTCTGCCGAGACGAGGAACGGTAAGGCTTACGACAATCTTTTGCTTCAGGATAAGACAGGAACACTTGACGGAAAAGTATGGGACCCAAATTCACAGGGGATCGCCGATTATGATGAGAAGGACTTTATCGAAGTATTCGGTGAAGTGATCAGCTACAACAACAACCTGCAGCTGAACGTAAAACAAATCAGAAAAGCAGGCGAAGGCGAGTACGACCCGGCCGACTACATGCCCACATCAGAAAAAAGCGTGGAGGGAATGTACAGCGAACTTCTGTCCTATATACGCCAGATATCCAATGACTACCTCCGTCAGGCTGTAGAATACTACTATGTCGACGATGCAGAATTCATCAAAGCCTTCAAAGGCCATTCCGCAGCCAAAACAGTGCACCACGGATTTGCAGGCGGATTGCTCGAGCATACACTCAGTGTTGTAAAGCTGTGTGAATACTTTGCAGGAACGTACACAATCTTAAACAAAGACCTGCTGATCGCATCCGCAATCTGCCACGACATAGGCAAAACAAAAGAACTTTCCGCATTTCCGGATAACGACTATACCGATGACGGACAACTGCTGGGCCACATCATCATAGGCATAGAAATGGTAAGCGAAGCAATCCGCGCCATTCCCGGCTTCCCTGAAAAACTGGCAAGCGAACTAAAACACTGTATCATTGCCCATCACGGAGAACTCGAATACGGCTCACCAAAAAAACCAGCACTGGCAGAAGCAATGGCACTCAACCTGGCCGATAACGCAGACGCAAAAATGCAGACATTAACAGAAATATTCAAAGACAAAACAGGGACAGAATGGCTGGGGTATAACAGACTATTCGAATCAAACCTGAGGAAAACATCAATCTAACCTTAATTGGGGACGTAATCTTTTTAAAGAATACTACGTCCCCAATTAAGGTTAGTGGTGTACCAAAACGTGCAAAAGGGGTATATTTATGCAAAAGAATGATATTGTTACAGTGACAATTGATGATATTGGAGTGAGTGGGGAAGGTATAGGCAAGGTGAATGGCTATACCTTATTTATTAAGGATGCGGTGATTGGTGATGTGGTTGAAGCGAAGGTGATGAAGGCTAAGAAGAGTTATGGGTATGCAAGATTAATGAATATTATTACGCCCTCACCTGACCGTGTAAAGGCGAAGTGCCAATTTGCCCGGAAATGTGGGGGATGTCAGGTTCAGGAAATGTCTTATGAGAAGCAGCTAGAGTTTAAAAACAGGAAGATTGAAGGCAATCTGGAACGTATCGGGGGATTTTCTACAGAGCTTCTGGAGGAAGTGATGGAGCCGATTATTGGGATGGATGAGCCTTTTTATTATAGGAATAAAGCGCAGTTTCCGTTTGGAACAGATAAAGAGGGGAATCCGGTTACTGGTTTTTATGCCGGGAGGACGCATGATATTATAGCAAATACGGAATGTGCCTTAGGGGTTCCTGTGAATCGGGAGATTCTTGAGATCATTCTGGCTTTTATGAAGGAGTACCGGATTTCGTCTTATGATGAGAAAAGTGGGAAAGGGATTATGCGTCATGCATTGATTCGTTTTGGATTTACGACGAAAGAAGTTATGGTCTGTCTTGTGATTAATGCGAAGAAGCTTCCTCACGGTGAGGAATTGATAGAGGAATTGGTAAAGATTGATGGTATGACAAGTATCAGCATTAGTTCTAATATGAAGAATACAAATGTCATCATGGGGGATGGCTATGAGGTCCTGTGGGGACAGGGATATATTACGGATTATATCGGCAATATAAAGTATCAGATCTCTCCGCTGTCATTCTATCAGGTGAATCCGGCACAGACGGAAAAGCTTTATGGACTTGCCTTGGAATATGCAGGACTTAAGGGGCATGAAACGGTCTGGGACTTATATTGCGGAATAGGCACTATTTCACTGTTTCTGGCTCAGAGGGCAAAACGGGTTTATGGTGTGGAGATTGTACCGCAGGCGATTGATGATGCAAGAAATAATGCACGGATCAATGGGATAGAGAACGCAGAATTTTATGTGGGTAAGGCAGAAGATGTGCTGCCAGAGTATTATAACAGATATGGACAGGAACATCCGGGTGAGAAAGCCTGTGCGGATGTGATTGTAGTAGATCCACCGAGGAAAGGGTGCGAGGAGTCACTGCTGAAGACAATGGTGGAGATGGGACCGGAAAAGATTGTTTATGTGAGCTGTGATTCGGCTACGCTGGCAAGAGATTTGAAATATCTCTGCGCGGCTGGGTATGAGCTGAAGAAGGTTCGAGGAGTAGATCAGTTTCCGATGAGCGTGCATACAGAGAGTGTATGTTTGCTTTCCAAACTTCACAGTGATAAACATATCGAGGTGGTTTTGAATATGGATGAGCTTGATTTGACTGCTGCGGAGAGCAAAGCTATGAATTGAGGAGGAAATAAGACATGTTAGCAGATGAGATTAAGGCAGGAGAATCGACCAATATTGAGTTTAAGGTTGTGGTTCCTAAGAAAAGCGAAAAGTATATAAAGAGTGTTATTGCATTTGCTAATACAGCTGGTGGCAAGATTATTATTGGTGTAGATGATGAAACACATGAGATAGTAGGTGTTGATAAAGATGAAATTTTTAAGATTATGGACAGTATAACAATTACTATTTCTGATACGTGCTATCCCCAGATATTCCCCAATATTGGAGTAGATTACTATTGACGGAAAGTGTGTTATTGTTATTGAAATATACCCGGGAGCGAGCAGACTATATTATATCAAATCGCTTGGAAAAGAATCAGGTACTTATATCAGGGTATCTGGAACATCCAGACCGGCTGATGAAGCGATTTTAAAAGACTTAGAGTTGCAGGGAACGAATCAATCTTTTGATGAGATGATTTGCGTGGAGCAAAAATATGATGCACTCCTGGCAGTAGGGCTATGTGCTGCCATTAAGAGTTATATGGTAGAGACCGCTAAAACGAAAAATGAAAAAGAAAAAGTAAAAGATGTAACAGTACAGAATTTGATTAATTGGGGTATTGTAAAAAATATGGACGGAATACTGGTTCCAACAAATGCCTTTGTTTTATTGACAAATAACACATTTCCATTTGCAAAAATTCAATGTGCATTATTTAAGGGTACTGAAAGAGTTGTATTTATTGACAAAAGAGACTTTAAAGGTCCGCTTTATGAGCAGATTGAAGAAGCCTATGGATTTGTCTTGAAGCATATCAATTTGGGGGCAGAGATAAATGGTCTTGTAAGAACGGACGCATATGAATTGCCAACAGAAGCAATTAGAGAGGCAATTGTAAATGCCGTGACACACAGAAATTTTTTGGACAGATCTTGTGTACAAGTGGCAGTATACGATGATAGAGTCGAGATTACTTCTCCGGGAATGTTGTATGGAGGTCTGACGATAGAGCAGATTAAGGGGTGGTTCAAAGATTCGCAACAGATGTATTGCGGAAGTGTTTAGCAGGATGAAGATTATCGAAAGCTGGGGAACTGGCATTAAAAGAATGTTTAGTTCCTGCAAAGAATATGGCATTAGAGAACCAGAATTACTGGAGATTGGAGACAGTTTTAGGGTGAATTTATATAGACCGTCTTATAATGATGTTCACCAAAGTTCACCAAAAAGTTCACCAAAAAGTTCACTAAAAGATGTGAACCAAACACAGCAGAAAATTATAGAAATGATTTTATTAAATCCGAAAATGACACAGACGGCAATGGCAGAAGAATTAGGCATTACATCAAGAGCTGTCAAAAAGAGTATTAAAGAGTTAAATGAGAAGGGAATGTTGAAACGAGTCGGCTCGGCCAGAAGTGGTTATTGGGAAGTAAAAGATAATTAGAAAGATTTGAAAAGAAGCAAAGAGTATAAGCACTGTTATAGCAAGAAAGAATCGCATTTAAGATTACATTGATGATTTTACTGAGATTAGGAAAATCGCGGAAACAAGGTGATATACAGATGATTAAGAAACCGATAGGCAGGTATTATTATGAGAAACTATGATTTTCATCAAGTGTTTGAAACAAAAGAATTTGAAAAATTTGCCTGCGCCATGCTCAGTGTGAGGGAGGGTGTTACATTTAAGCGCTTTGGTGAGGGCAGAGACGGTGGGACAGATGGACTGTACTGTGATGATGGAGGGACTATCATTTTACAGGCAAAGCGTCTGGGTGCTACAGGGAAACGCTTGATAAGTCAGCTGAGGCCAGAGGTGGAGAAAGCGAAACATCTGAAACCGGAACGATATATTTTAGTGCTTTCCGGTAACGTGGGACCGGAGATAGAGAAACAGATTTTGGAGATGTTTGACGGATGTATAAGAGACATTCAGGATATTGTTACAGGAGATGATTTAAATGGATATCTTGAGAGACCGGAATACCATTCGATGGAGCTGGCTTTTCAAAAATTGTGGATATCCAGCTCGGTGGTTCTGGATGAGCTGTTAAAAAAGAATGTAAACCACGGAAACTACCAACGAATGAAAAGGTATACGGAGCGAATCCGACAGGCATCGAAACTATTTGTGGAGACCGCTTGTTTTCGGACAGCGGTAGATATACTTTCGAAACGGAGGAAAATAATTCTATCAGGGGAGCCAGGCGTGGGAAAGACAATACATGCATATTGTCTGGCTAAGTATTTCATGACGTGGCAGGAATACGAGCAGATTTGGGTGGTGGATTCCATTCAGTCCATTTATGATTTGATGGAGGATGATAAGAAGCAGATTTTTATTGTAGATGATTTTTGGGGAAAGACACAGTTCTCGGAAGCAAGAGTCGGAATGAATCCGGAGAAAAAATTAAGTGAACTTTTCGAGGACGTAGAATGGCAAAAAAATCTGATGGTCATTATTACCACGAGAGAATTTGTGCTACAACAGGGTCTTCGCGTGTTTTCAGAGGTTAGCGAACTTTGTGACGGGGAAAAACTGATAGTAGACATGAAAAAGTATACTGCGGAGCAGAAAGTCCGGATTCTATTTAAACATTTATACGCATCGGAGTTGGAACATCCCTATGTAGAAAGAATTTACAGGAAGTGTGACAGCTTTATTGAGTATTCACACTATACCCCTAGGGCGGTGGAATATTATTTAGAACATGTGCCGTCACAGGAAAAAACACCTGAGGAATATGGCGAGGGTTTAATCAAGTATATGGAAAAACCAAATGACTTTTGGGAAAAAATTCTACACAATTTAACATCGGGAGCAAGGTTGCTTTGTATGATTCTTTTCTTGTCGGAGGAAGAGATGCTTGTAAAAGAACTAAAACAGAGCTTTTTATCCTGCGTGAGATATGATAAAAGGTATGAGTTGGAACCGGAGCGGTTTGATGCTTTACTGAAAGAGACGGAGGGGATGTTTACAAGGGTAAGCTACGATGAGGAAGTAGGGTATGTGATTGATTTTATCAACCATTCTCTGCGCGATTTTTTTCATGAATATCTGCAAGAACAGATTGGGGTGTATGAGGAAACACTTTGCAGGGGTTTACTATTTTATAATCAACTGTATGTGATGATAGAAGGTGGACTGCCCTTGTCAGGAGCGTGCCGTAATAATGCGCTGAGGCGGCTTTGCGAGGAAATGGATGAATTGAAATACACCTATATATATAATGGTGATATAGATTATGGTGAATATACAGTGAATGCTCCGCCAAATGCGTATCAGCTTCATAAGGTATGGCAATTGATGCTGCTTTATAGGAAAAGCCGGGAGGAGACTATAGGGAATTTCTTGGAACGTTATGTAGCCCACATCTGTAATCTGCTTGAACAGGGGGTGAGACCTTACGAATACCATGAGATGGTGAACTTGCCGGAACTTCTAGTTAGTATTGCACGGGCGGGGATTATGGTTTCGGTGGAATCGGTGATTGAGGGATACTATCCGCGGATCCGGTGGGTACAGGAATATTTTTATATGGACATGGCTTTCTTGAAAGGGTTTAAAAAGGAGTATGAACCGTTTCGGAAAAAACATTGGAAAGAGATGCAAAAGAGGATTCAAGGTCTTGTACTTGAAGACGTGGAATACCTTATGGACGGGGATGACTGTGAATTGGATTTTTATTTGGAGCTTTTGCCGGAGATATTTCAGTATTTTGGCGTGAAATACACCGAGCGTTTTGCTGAAAAGGTATGGACAGCTGCAGATCGAACATATCAAGTGAAGGAGAAACAAACGCCCGTAGAGGATGCATGGTATGCCAATTCGCTTAGTAAGTATACTGTCGAGGAAGAGCAGTATGAGATGGTAGTTGAGGAAGCGGGCGGCTGGCTGTTAGGGATACCAAATTATCTGTCAGAGGAGGAACTGTACAGAGAATTGACGGGGTGGGTATTCTCTGGGGATGAAAAGAAATGTACGAATTGCATGACAGAGGGGCATTTTCTGTTGCGCGAGAATTTTTGCATAGAGGATATGGAATGCTTGGCGGAATATCTTTTGGCGGTTGAAGCGTTACCAACTTCAATAGAGGAGTTTTACGAAGCGTTCTGCAAATACATAGAGGAAAAATCCAGTTTGCCGGATATTCGAGGTGAGATTGTGAGACTGGCGCTTGGGATGTATGAGCATGGACTGGATACATTGTCCGCTAACGGAAGCGCAATCCGAGATATTATGCCGAATGAAAAATATCGGGATAAGCTCTTAGAAGAACTGGAATACATCCATATTCTGCGGAAACAAGGAAAATGGATTTCATTTCTAAACGATAATATGTTTGGTTATTATTTGGCTCTTGGAATATTGAAAAAGGATGAGAGAAAGCGAAAATTGTTTTATAAAGAGAGATTACTTAATCTGCTCTATGAGACGCGAATGGTTGCGGATATTTTAATTCCGATTTTGAAAAATGCAGATGAAGCATGTTGCAAAAAATATTTTATAAAACCTTATATGGAAGAATTTTTACAAAAGGTTGGAAATGGAACAGATAAATATATAGTGGAACAGGTCATAAGTCTTATAGATATGACGGTGGATATAGAAGAGGGGGAGCCAGTCGGAGCTTCCTATACTTCAGTGCCGGCGTTAGAAATTTTGGAGACGTATTCAGGAGAACTTGTATATAGGGTGAATGATATATTGGAAAGGCTGGCGGTGAAACTGTCTGAGAAAATATACCAGTTTTGTCCGGATAAAAAAGGGAGGTATAAAGTGCCGCTGAGTGCGGCATGTACGCAGAAGTACTGGTATCAGGTTTTATGTGAATCGGGAAGTCAGAAAAATATATTAGAACTTGTAGAGTATATCAGAACAGAAAATAAATGATGTATGATTACTGGTGGTAGAAGCAGGGCAACAAAAAAGCCTGTGGTGGACTATGAATTAACCAGATATGCGTGTTATCTGGTGGTTCAAAATGACGATTCGAGGAAGGCGGTCATTGCGCTGGGTCAAACCTACTTTGCTATCCAGACATATCGTCAGGAGGTTGCAGACCATTTCAATAAATTGAGCGAAGATAATCGAAGACTTGTTGTACGAGGCGATATTAAACAGTGGAATCAGATGCTTGCTGAAACACACATAAAGCGGGCGTTATTACGAATGAAAAATTTGCCATTTTTCAAAATGCAGGATATATGGGGAGTACAGAATTGATTGCAAATCTGTTTCGTATTTCACAGACGGAAGAAAAATTGAGAAAAGATGGAGTAGACGATGCGAAAACTGCTACTTTGGTGCATTATTCCGTAGGACATGAGGTGCGAGTTGCCATTGAGAAAATTGGAGGGGCAATGCCTGAGGACTTACCGATTCCTGAAAAGAGTATTCAGCAGATTGAAAAAGAGCAGATGGTACGATTAAAGAGAAAAGCAAAAAATGGGACATTAATGTTAGATGAATAGTAGCGAGTACATCAAGCGCATTTAGAGATGCTACAACAAATGCTGGCGCGAGTTTGGACAATACTTCACATGTTGAATGTGTGGTTTTGTTAGAACGGAAAATGTAGTAAATGTTAAAGAGGAAGAGGTTATCTTGGCGATAGTGTAGAAGTTTGGAGAGATCACATACATGTGAGTAAGAAAAGTACCCTTGCTACTGTGAAAAGGAGGGAAGACTTTTCTGACTAATAGAAAGAGACTGAAAAGATTGGAAAAATAGGGATGGATTTAATTGCTTAGGGCGTTGGAGGGATCTCATATGAAATAAACTTTCATTGGGAGTGGTAAACTTATGAAAAAGACAACGATTATGACAGAAGGTACGATTTGGAAGAAAATGCTGTTTTTTGCAATTCCGCTTATTATGGGGAATTTGTTCCAGCAATTATATAATACGGTGGATTCTATTATTGTGGGAAATTATGTTGGGAGCAAGGCACTGGCTGCAGTCGGGGCAAGCGGTGCCGTTGTGAATCTGCTGGTTGGCTTCTTTGTCGGTGCATCGGCAGGGGGAGGGATTATAATATCCCAGTTTTTTGGCGCACAGGACAAGGAGGGGCTGCATAAGGCTGTACATACCACTGTTGCGATTTCAATTGTGGCAGGAATTGTTTTGACTACGGCAGGTATTCTACTGGCGCCTGTTATTCTGCGGGCGATGGGAACACCGGCGGAACTGTTTCAGGATGCAGTGGTATACCTTCAGATTTTTTTCGCAGGGATTGTGTTTTCTGCTATTTATAATATGGCGGCTGGGATCCTAAATGCTGTTGGTAATTCGAAACGTTCCCTTATCTATTTAATTATAGCGGCCATAGCTAATATATTTCTTGATCTGTTATTTGTCGTTGTGTTAAAGATGGGGATTGCAGGGGCCGCATTTGCTACAGTTATCAGCATGTTTATCTCCAGCGTGCTTATCTTTTTATTTCTGACAAGGACGGACGAGATATATCACGTAAGAATACGGGATATACGTTTTTACGATAAGCTGCTGGGACGGATTATCCGGGTTGGGTTTCCGACAGGTATACAGAATATCGTGATTTCTGTGGCACATGTGTTCGTACAGTCCGCGGTGAATAGTTTTGGTTCTGTGGTAATGGCAGGCTATGCGGCATATCTGAGGATAGATGGCTTTAACCTGCTTCCGGTAATGAGTATAGCAATGGCGGCATCCACCTTTACCGGGCAGAATATCGGGGCGGGGAAACTGGAACGTGTGAAGAAGGGGATGTTCACGTCAGCGGCGATGGGAATCGTCTATGCTGTAGCCAGCGGTATACTCCTTATGCTTTTTGCACCGCAGGTCATCGGAGTGTTTACCAGTGACAGGGAAGTGGTGGAATGCGGGATTTATCTTATGCGGTTCTTCTGCCCGTTTTACTGGGGAATTGCAATTCTTCATATCCTCGCAGGTACTATGAGGGGAGCCGGAAAGACGAAGGAGGCGATGTTCATCTTCCTGATTTCTCTCTGCTTGTTCCGTATCATATGGATAGGAGTGGCAATGGCGGTAAAGCATAGTGTGGATTTGCTGATGATGGTCTATCCGACCTCGTGGTTTTTGGGGGCAGCTCTGAGCATTCTTTATATCTGGAAAGGAAACTGGAATAGCCCTGTGAGCGGGGGAACTTAACCGGAGGTGATTTAGTGATTATTAGTGCAAGCAGAAGAACCGATATACCATCTTATTTTTCTGAGTGGATGTTTCACAGATTAAAAGAAAAATATGTGTTGGTGAGAAATCCGATGAATATGCACCAAGTCAGCAAAATAGATTTATCACCTGATGTTTTGGATGCGATTGTTTTTTGGACGAAGAACCCAATACCTATGCTGAAACGCTTGAATGAGTTGTCAGATTATACTTATTATTTTCAGGTTACGTTAAGTGCATATGGGCCGGATGTTGAGCCTGATTTACCGTCAAAAAATAAAATGCTTATACCGGCTTTTCAAAAACTTTCGAAAGAAATAGGAAAAGAGAAAGTTATTTGGAGATATGATCCTATCTTTTTTAGCGGGCAGTATACAATGGATTACCACTGCAAATATTTCAGGGTGTTAGCATCGAAGCTCGGAGAATATACAGAGAAATGTACGGTCAGTTTTTTGGATGTATACAGAAATACGGAACGGAATCTGAGTCCGCTCGGTATTATGAAAGATACTTATGAAATGCAAATGGAATTACTGGAACAATTTGTAAATATTGCGAAAGAGTATGGTTTCTATATAGATGCTTGTGCTGAAAAAAATGATTATAAAACGATAGGCATTAGACATGCGAAATGTATTGACCAGGAAAGAATTGAAAGAATAGGTGGTTTTCGATTAAACGTTGGTAAGGATACGAATCAAAGGGCTGAATGTGGATGTGTTTCAAGCATTGATATAGGAGCATATAATACGTGTAAAAATGGATGCCTATATTGTTATGCAAATCACAGTGGAAAAATGGTTTCTAAAAACTTTCAGATGCATAACCCAAAATCACCGTTGTTGTTCGGAGAAATAAACGAATCGGATATAATAAAAGAAAGAAATGTAAAGTCTTTGAAAGATGGACAGATGATATTGTTTGAAAGGGGATATAATGGAATTTACGACTCATGACCTGACTGAGGCCAAACGACAGATCGATTCAACGCTGCACAAGTTAAGGGAAACGATAAAAACTTTGGAATTAAAGGAAGATATGAATAGATACAAATCTCAGATTACATTGGCGAAGCGGAGAGTGGATGCCTTTGAAATAGCAAACTGTCTGATAGAAGCTGAAATAAACAAACGGCAATAACAGATTGAGCACGGAAGACAATAGTAAATTTTAGATTTTTTTAGTCCTTTTATCGACAAAAAATATATCAAACTGTATGAGATGATAAAGGATATCCAAGGAGTGCTAGATAGAAAGTTTATAATAGAAAATGAAGATATTGTTTGAGCTTTTGACATATATTTATGTCAATGCATCTAATATGTTAAATGTGTCACTGTTTGGTAAAATAGTAGAATATTAATAATAAAAGTCTGAGAGTTGGAACTAATTTTATGTCAGTTCCGGCTCTCGGACTTTGAGTTTATGAGAATTTTGGAACTAGTTAAATGTTAAGAATAGTATAAACGTCAAATTTCTCTCAGCAAAGACTATACTATGCCACGTATTTCATCCAAAGATTCAATATGGTTATCTTTTAGATATTTTTCCATTCCTGCAATGATGTCCAGTGAGATATCCGGTTTCATAAAAGTTCCGGTTCCAATCTGTACCACCTGGGCACCTGCCATGATGAATTCAATGGCGTCCTGCCATGACGTAATCCCGCCAAGTCCCATAACAGGTATTTTGACAGCCTTACATACCTGATGTACCATACGCAGCGCGATTGGCTTAATTGCCGGGCCTGAAAGTCCGGCATACCCATTGTTAAATACCGGTGCCTTTTTCTTTATGTCTATTGCCATAGCAAGGAAGGTATTGGTAAGGGAGACGCCGTCTGCGCCTTCTTCTTCGCACATTCTGGCGAGTGAGACAATATCCTCTGCATTTGGTGAAAGCTTAACTACTAGTTTATGTCTGCAGATTTTGCGGACCTCCCGCACCAGTTCGCGTGCGGCTTCTGTTTTTACACCGAAATTCATTCCGCCTTCTTTTACATTAGGGCAGGAGATATTCAGTTCTAAAAGATCCAGATGCACATCATTTAACCGCTCCACTCCGCGGTAATAATCTTCTTTTGAATGTCCGCCAAGATTCACGATATTTACAACATTTTTTTCGTTAATCCAGTCCAGATCTTTTTCGATAAAGGATTCGATTCCCGGATTTTCGAGCCCTACACTGTTCATAATACCGCTTGGGGTCTCCCAGATACGTATTCCGTCATTTCCGCCGTGGGGATGGATCATCATCCCTTTTGAGGAAAGTCCGCCTAACTTTTCAATATCAAAGCATTCTGCCAGTTCTCTTCCAAAACCGCACGTTCCGGATGCCAGAACTACCGGGTTTTTAAATGCAGCTCCGGCAAACTCTGTTTTTAATCTGCTCATTTATGCAAACACCTCACTTCCCAGAAATACCGGCCCATCTTTACACGCCGTCTTATTTCCGCTTTTCGTCTTACACGTGCATACTTTACACATTCCCATGCCGCATGCCATACGGTTTTCCATAGATACATACAGTGGCGCCTTTGCATTCAGTTTCATACATTTCTCATATAATACCCTCATCATGATTTCGGGGCCGCAGGCCAGTATGACGTCATAATCCAGAGGATTAATGGAGTCGGTGATGAAACCTCCGATGTCGATCGTGACATTATCCGCTGTGCTTCTATATTCTTTTTCCAGAACCGCCTGCCCGCTGAATCCAAGGTAAAGGTCAATCTGGTCACACATTCCGCTTTCCTTGTATTTCTTTGCCGTATAGTAAAATGGTGCGATGCCTACTCCGCCGCCGACCATGGCAACTCTCCCCTTAATATCCGCCGGAAATCCATTTCCATATGGTCCCTGCAGAATCAATTCCTCACCCGGCAGCAAATTGCTTATAATTTCAGTGCCTTTTCCAACTGTCTTGTAGAGAAAAGATACTTTTTCACCGTCTGCGTCAAATACACTGATTGGCCTTGATAACACCGGATATTCATTCCATCCTCTAAGAAGATAAAACTGTCCGGCTTTTACTTCATTTTTCTCTTCAGCTTCAATCAGATAAAAATCATCTGACAGCCTTACATTCGTTAATATTTTTCCCATGGCCTCCTGTTTCAGCAGCTAAGATCATGTCCTTTCAAGACTCTTAGCTGCAAATGCCTCCCTTCTATATATAATACTTCTTGCTACTATTTATCTTCATATACAATTCTGCCGGCGCAGATTGTATATTTGACCTTGCCATATAGCTCCTCCCCTATAAACGGAGAATTGCAGGATTTAGAATGGAATTTTTCTACCTTCCATTTTTCGAATTCATCAAATATAACAATATCGGCAGGCGCACCTTTCGCGATATATCCTACATCCAGCCCATACAGCCTTGCCGGGTTCAGCGTCATTTTTTTCAGCATGTATTCCATTGTAAGGATTCCTGTCCGAACCAGATTCGTAATGCCTAAGGCAAGCGATGTCTCTAAGCCAATCAGGCCGCTCGGTGCCTGAGTAACCGGTTTTACCTTTTCCTCTGTAGAA
Organism: Clostridium sp. AF19-22AC; assembly: GCF_003479085.1. Classification (NCBI taxonomy): domain Bacteria; kingdom Bacillati; phylum Bacillota; class Clostridia; order Eubacteriales; family Clostridiaceae; genus Clostridium; species Clostridium sp. AF19-22AC. The sequence continues at coordinate 234,925 of NZ_QUGN01000005.1, forward strand.
TGGGGGGCATGGTCAGTTGCAATAATCTGAATCGTGCCGTCTTTCAGCCCTTCTAAGATTCCATATCTGTCCTCCTGTGTTCGCAATGGAGGATTGACCTTGGCCAGTGTCTTTTTTTCAAGTGCCGTTTCCTCAGTCAGGGAAAAATGCTGAGGTGTTGCTTCCGCCCAGACGTCCGCACCTAATTTTTGTGCAAGCCTGATATACTCCACAGAAATTCGTGAACTTACATGCTGAATATTGACTCTCGCCCCTGTCTCGAGTGCCAGAAGGCAGTCCCTTGCTACCATGAGCTGTTCAGACAATGCCATTGCACCACCTATTCCAAGTTCATCTGAAACGGTTCCCTTATTGATTCCCGCCTGAATCACATAATCAGGATCTTCTTCATGGAGGCTGACAGGCATTCCTGCATCTCTTGCCTTTGCCATAGCTTCATACATGAGCTTACTGTCTTTAATGGGAATTCCATCATCACTTAAGCCTGCAGCCCCGGCTTCTTTTAATTCCCGAAAGTCTGTCAGCTCCTGTCCCTGCATTCCTTTTGTCACAGCTGCGACAGACATGACGTGGATACCGGTCTGCCTCCCTTTTTCAAGAACATACTCAAGAGTCTCTTTATTGTCGACTGTTGGTTTTGTATTTGCCATGCATACTACGGTCGTAAATCCTCCTGCTGCAGCTGCCAAAGCGCCGCTTTCAATATCCTCTTTATATGTCAGACCGGGATCGCGGAAATGGACGTGGATATCAATCAGTCCCGGTGCAACGATTTTTCCTTCTGCTTCTATAACATGTTCATATTCATTGCTTCTTTTATATTTTCCTAACCCGACAATCTTTCCTTCATCAATCAGAATATCGATGGTTTCATCCATTCCGCTTTTGGGGTCGATGACCCTGCCGTTTTTGATTAAAATCACTGGTTTTCCCTCCTGATATGTTCATAAATTACTCTTGCCCCATTGCAGATATCATCTATCGTGGCAAACTCCATTTTATTATGGCTGATGCCTTTATCACATGGAATAAAAATCATAGCAGTATCACAAATTGCAGCAAATGACATTGCATCATGTCCTGCCCCGCTTACCATGATGCGGTTAGATATATTTAATTCCCTTGCGGCCTTTTCCAGCTTCATCTCCAGATCCTTAGTCATTTCTATCGGAGGAATACTGCTTAATTTTTCCTCAATCAGCTGTATCTCTCTTTTTTCACAGATATTTCTCGCAGTGTCTAACACGCCGCTTTCAATCCGCCCAAGACTCGCCGTATCAATTCCCCTGATATCAATGCCAAGCTGTACTGATCCCGGAATTACATTCATTGCGTTTGGCTTATTATAAAGGACGCCTACTGTTGCCACTGATTGATACATCGACTCTCTCTGGCCTATGCGTTCTATTTCCAATATCACTTCTGATGCCGCACATAACGCATCTTTTCTCATCATCATTGGAGTGGCTCCGGAATGCTCCGCCATTCCATGAAAATACAGATTATAGCGGACAGGTCCTGCAATCGTACTCACAATTCCTATCTTTGTATGGCATTCTTCCAGTACCTTTCCCTGTTCAATATGCAGTTCCAGATACTGCCGCACCCCCTCTATCTTCTTAGGGCGGATATTCAGTCCTCTTTCCTCAAAAATCTCACCTAAAAGCTGGCCGTCTTTTGACATTAAGCCCTCAATATCCTGTTTGTACACTTCTTTTGTAATAAGCCCGCTTCCGATCGTACAGCAGCCAAAATTACTGGACTCTTCACACCGGAAAGCCCCGACCCTGACCGGAACCTGAAGATTGTCTTCTTTTGCCCATCTTAGAACCATCATACCGGCAATCACACCTGCCACGCCGTCATATCTGCCGCCTTCCACTACAGAATCCAGATGAGAGCCAATCAGGTAATAATTATCATCCATACTGTTGCAGACATAAGTATTCCCGGCCTCATCCGCAATATCGGTATATCCCATCTCCCTGCCGCTTTTAATAAATTCCTCATGCATCATGTCTTCCACAGGCGAATACCCTAATCTCGTGACACCGCCATCTGTAGTTGAGCCTATACTGTAAAAACGTCTGAAAAGTTCCTCACAATACTGCAAATCCTTACGGCTATGTACCATATCATTTTCCTCCTGTTGCTCATATTCTCCAATTAAAAAACTGTTTTATGTCCGGTTTGCCATCTCCGGCTCCAGAGAACCGCAGTTACCAAATACATTCTTTAGTATGAGAACAGTATATCCTTCCAAAGCATCCAATGATATGTTCCCAAACGCAAAAAAAAGTCCCTGTTTTTGTTCATTTAGACAATGGAGTTTAGCCGGCAGAAAAGCCTGTCGACAGGAAAAACTGGAAAACCGGCCCCATGCGTAGGTTCTCCCAGCATGGGGCCGGCTTCCCGGTTTTTTTGTCCATGTCTGGCGACAAGACAAAAGTTTGTCAATGAAACGCCTGATTTACTGCGGCCGGATAAATTTCCCGATTTTTTTATCCTCTGACATTACTCCATCTTTCACCAATACATTTCCTCTGACGATGGTACACACAGGAACTGCGCCCACCTTAAACCCGTCATAAGCAGTCACTTTGCTCACGCTATGTAAATCATCAGCATGTATAGTTTTTTCCTGATTAAAATCCATAATTGTAATATCTGCATCAGTCCCGATTTCCAGAGAACCCTTTTGTGGATATAAACCATATTGTTTTGCCGGATTTTCAGAAAGGATGACTGCTAGTTCCTGTTTGCTTATCTTTCCATTGTTTACTTCATTTGCGATTAGCGGAACCATAGTCTCCACTGCACACATGCCTGCCGGGATGTCGAAGATAGAACCTTGTTTATCCTCTTTTCTGTGTGGTGCGTGATCGGAACATACAAAGGATAATGTTCCGTCTTTTAAACCTGTCCACATCGCATCCTGATCTGCTTGATACCTTACCGGAGGATAGCCTTTCATCATCTTTCCTACTCTGTCAAAATCTCCATTTGTCAGTGTCAGATAATGCGGGCAGCTTTCACCCGTCACATGATACCCTTTCGCTTTTGCTTCCCGAATTAGTTCAACTCCTTCTTTTGAGCTTACATGCAGAATGTGGAGATGTGCATTTGTCGCTCTGGAAAAAGAAATAGCTGTCTTTATTGTTGTTTCTTCTGTAACAGACGGTCTTGTTGCCAGAAGGGCCTCGTATTCGTTTTTATAATCAGCTGGATTTACCTGTTCTGTAAAGCTTTTAATCATGCTTGCATTTTCTGCATGTATTGCAATTAATTTTCCTGTTTCCTGTACCTTCTGGAAAATTTCGTAGATTTCACCGTCGCCGAATGGGGGGATGATACCATCTCCCATGCTGCTCGGGGAATAAACGAGAGAATAGTCGCTCTTGCTGATAGAATACCCCCAGAAAAACTTAAAGCCGACCACACCCTCTTTTGCAAGCTCTTCCAGCTTATCATTATTTTCCTTTCCTACGCACAGTCCCCACATCCCAAAATCTATGCAGGCTTTCGACTCCAGATTTTCTTTCTGCCGTTCGAAACTTTCCTTGTCAACTACCGCAGGAACTGCATTTGGCATCTCAAGGATTGTCGTAATCCCTCCATATGCCGCTGACATTGTCGAATGGAAAAAGTCTTCCTTCTGTGTCTGTCCTCCATCTCTGGAATGTACATGTGTGTCTATAAAGCCGGAATATACATATTTTCCTTCCGCATCTACGACTTCTTTCGCCTCTGATTCCACATCCGGCATGGTGATTGCGGCAATCTTGCCATTTAAAACACAGATGTTTCCCTTTGTTATTTCTTTTCCGGTTACTATGCTTCCATTTTTGACCAGTAAATCGTAAATCATAGCGCTCCTCCTGCCTGTTTGTTGAAAAGGTCACTTTTGTCTGAATATGATAAGTATATCTTTTCGAAGCGCTCAATGATATGTTCATTAATTCAAAAATAAGCCCGTCTTTTTGTTTATTTGAACAAAGATATGGCAAACTTCTGCACATGGCGGTGCCTTATCTGCCGCATAACTTTTTCTCAAGAATCATAAAGTATAGTTTAAAATTATCTCCCTGACATTTTACATCAAGTCCGGTAAGTTCCTTGATTTTATTCAAGCGGTATTTAATTGTATTTTTGTGTGTATACATCCGGCTTGCGGTCTCATCCATATTTCCATTGCATTCAAAATAAATAATCAAAGTATCGACCAGTTCCTGGTTTTTCAATTTCCCAAGGATGCTTGAAAACAGGCTGTCTGATTTATTCTGTAGTATTTCACGCAGGCTGCTGTACAATTCAAGATCGCGGAATTCGTAAATTTTCTTTTTTCCATCCATTATCCGTCCCAGTTCAATTGCCTGAATGGATTCTTCATAAGAGTGCCGGATTCCTGATGCCTTTGTCTTTATTGTTCCAATCCCTGCCTTCCAGTCGTTCGGCATAGAAAGGCTGTCCAGCATCACGCGCATTTCCGTAATCACAAATGGAAGATATTGTTCCAGAACACTTTTGTCTTTACTATACAGCAGCATCAACATCCCGTTTTCTAGTTTGGAATTTCCACAAAAAATTTGATCTGACAGGCTCTCTGTAAAATTGGAGAGCCTGTCTATGGCGAATTTTATCATACGTGATGTATTCCCACCCTGACCTTCTTCCATATCAGCATCCAGCACCATTGCCTGAAAATAATCATTTTCGATATCCACTTTCAATAGTCTGCCTTCTTCCTTAAGCATACTTTCATTGACAAATGGCTGAAAAATGATATCCGATATGTACTTTCCAAGCATTTCTCTTCTGTTACTTTCTGTCATGATGACATTCATGGCATCCATAATAATGTCAATATAAGTCATCTCATATGGAATGTGCAGCAGCGGGAAATGATTTTCATTTGCAATCGCAATCATTTTATCTGCAATGCGGTGTGCATATTTTCCTGTCTTGATCGCCAGACATGCACTCCGTGTATCGATCAGGTCATATAGAAGCTGACATTGCTTTTCCTCATCGTCTCCAATGGAATAGAGACTGGTTATCAGAAAATCATCCCCTCTCAGCCACTGGATTACGTCAGGTACTTCCATTACGGTTACGGTACCTACATTGACATCCAGACATTCTGTATCCGTAATAAGCTTCAGGTTTTTTAGTGACCGGAACCGCAGTAAATCTCTCAGTTTTGCCATTTCTATCCGCCCCTGTTTTTAATCTAATATATCTTTCAGCTGCTTCAGACCACTGATTCTGTAAGTGCTCTTTTCTCCCGATTCCTGTTCCTTTATATCTCCGCGTATAAACCAGCAGGTATCAATTCCATACTGCAGTCCACCCTGAATATCAGAACTATAGGAGTCCCCGACGATCAGTGCCCGGCTTTTATCAAACCCCGGAATATGATTTTCTACATAGGAGAAAAATTCTTTGGAAGGCTTCTGTGCCCCGACCTCTTCGGAAACAAATACTTGTTCAAAATACTTATCCAGGCCGGAAGCTTTCAGGCGTTTTCTTTGTGTCTGTGCTACTCCGTTGCTAATGATGAACAGCCGGTATTTGGATTTCAGCCACTGGCAGATTTCCTCTGCATCCTCGATCATCTGTGCACCCTCATTCAGATAGGAGCGGTACTTACTTTCCCATTCTTTCCCATTGACTTCAATACCGAATTCTTTCATCGTTTTGGAAAACCTTGTATTGAGGACTTCCGGTTTTTCAATAATCCCCTGCTCATATTCTTTCCAGAGCCGGTCATTGATCTGTTTGTATACAGGAAGATAGTCCTCAGCGTTTTTGTAGCCGTAGTCTTTCAGTACATTAATAAAAGACTCTCTTTCATTCGCCTGAAAGTCCAACAACGTATCATCAATATCAAGAAGAATATATTCATAATGATTTGTTGCTTTGATTTTATCAATTTTTTTATTGGTATCCAGAACTTTTTTGGCAATTACCAGCAGATGCAGTTTGAAACTATCCTCAGTATCATGCACGTCAAGCCCTGTAGACTTCTTTACGTTTGCGAGATACTCCCGTACTAAATCCGGCGGGATATTCATGACCCGTGCCGTTGTATCAATATCCTCTTTACATTTATAATATTTGGCAAGAACTCTGATCTCGATATCTGAGAGCTGTTCAAACACAATATCTGTTATTTGTTTACCATAATTTGTGACCATAGCATTAATAGAACTATATATTTCCATTCCCATATAATCCAGAATGCATCGTTCTTTTTTGAATATTTCCCCAGCCTTTACTGCCTTTATGGCATAGGAGTAAGTACGTGTGATTCCTTCAATTCCTTTTTCCGGAAGTCCAAAACCTACGCGGACTTTTTTCTTCTGATCCATTGAATCCAAAAGATTTACCGCTTCTTTTTTGAAATCGGGAAGTATCTTCATAATATCATCTTTGTCGTTTCCGATCAGGAATGTTGCAACACCATTGTCAACATAAAAAAATTGGTTCTGTTTAATTTGTTTGTTGATAGATGGGAGATTCTGCATCTCTGCCAAATGTTCCTTCAATTGTTCTTTCTCATCAAAAGTCCCCTGCTCTGCTGACGGATAGAGAAATACTACCCCCAGAAAAACATCCTGATTCACGTCAAATCCTAGCTTTTCCCCTAATTGTGCCACCAATTTTTTGTCCTCATAAAAGTAGTTCACTACATCGTTGAAATAAGTCGAAAACCCGATTGATTCCATGTTGCTGTACATCCCATTACCTCCTTATTGACTGACTATTGCTTTTAATATTTATAATTTTCCTTCTTTTCCGAAGGAGAAAGGATTATATTACATCATTTAACTTTCCTTGTCAATAACATTTTGTACTTTTCATATATTTCTATATTTGTTACGAAAAACTGATTTTGCATTTATTAACATTTTATAAATTCTTTGTTAAAAAAGACAAAATATTCCGTTTATTTTTGTCCATTTAACGATTGTAAGTGTGGATTCTACAAAGTAATATATAACCATAAAGCAACGGCATACACAATGGTGTGCAGAAAGGTCACACATGTATTGCCGTTTCTTCCGTTTTTGCAGAAACGTAACAATAATAGCTCGTAACAAACAAAGTAAAAAAGGAGGATTTTAATCTGTATGAAAAACCAAAAATCAAAACCATCTCTGGCGGTAAAGATGGGAATCGCTCTTGCTCTTGGAATCATAGCCGGTTTTCTCTTTATGTTTCTTCGGGAATCACTGAACAGTTCGGGAAATGGAGACATCTGGAACACGATAAACAACATATTGTTTCAGGATATTACTGCTGAGGGGGCGACCAGTGCTATCGGTCTGTTCTACATTATAGGACAGATGTTTATCCGTGCCCTGCAGCTAGTTATCATTCCTATGGTCTTTACATCAATTGCTCTTGCAATTGGCACAATTTCAGATACAAAAACATTGGGGCGTATATCCTTTAAAACAATCTCATGGTTCCTTTTATGTTACCTTTTTGCGTTACTCCTTGCCGGTATCGTAGGGCTGTCATTGTTTAACGCCGGATTTTTTAATGTCTCCGATCTTTCAGGGTTAGAAGCCTCCAGTGGTACGACTGGATCAAATCCTTTGCTTGTGGTCCTGAATATGGTGCCTTCTAATGTTGCCACTGCTTTCAGCAATAATACCGCAGTACTTGCCATCGTATTTCTTGCAGTTTCATTAGGGCTTGCAATGAACGTTCTTGGGGAGGAAAAAACGGCTACATTAAAGAACTTCTTAAAAGAGTTAAACGATGTGATCGTAGTATTCCTTAACTTTGTTGTTACAAAGTTTGGACCGCTTGCTATCTTCGTATTGCTTTCAAGGACATTTGCAACATATGGCATTGATTACTTAAAGCCGGCCCTCGTTTATGCTGTTACGACTATTATTCTGCTGCTTTTGTTCCTGACCGTGGGATATAGTCTGATTATATGGATTGGTACGAAATTAAATCCGATTATGTTCCTGAAAAAAATTGCCAAGGTAATTGTATTCGCGTTTTCAACTTCTTCCAGTGCTGCTGCACTGCCGCTGAATCTTGAAACTACAACGAACGAACTTGGTGTGGATACAAAGATTGCCTCCTTTGTACTTCCGCTTGGTATGACAGTTAATATGAATGGAAATGCCATCATGCAGGTAATTGCTACATTGTTTATTGCAGGCTGCGCCGGATATGATGTAACACCTTTATCGCTTCTGGTGATTTCACTTTTGTCACTAGTTGCTTCTGTTGGTACTCCTGCAGCCCCGGGTGCCGGTGCTGTCATTCTCTTCACCATTCTGTCTGGTGTTGGCTTTACAAATGACGGGGCACTGCTGGCATACGGCCTTATTCTGGCAATCAACAGGCCGATTGAAATGTTGATGACGACTCTGAATGTAGTGGGTGACTCCTGTACGAGTGTATATGTAGCTAAGTCAGAAGGGCTTTTGAATAAGGATGTCTATAACAGCAAGGTAAAATAGAAGTATATGGTTACCTCATTCCCATTATATTGCAGAAATCTTCTGGAAGATATCCCGGCAATAGTGTATAATAAAACAAATGCAATTTTTGTGCCGCAGAGATTATCAGAAGAATATTACAGAAAGAATGAGGTAACGCATATGATTTGTAAGAACTGCAACCAGACTATTGACGACAATGCAAGGTTCTGCCCGAACTGTGGGGCAGCCCAGACAGCCGTTCCGCCGAATACGGAAAGCAGGGAGTCTGATTCACAGACGGCCGCAGCAGGCTCGGGGCAGCCATCCGGGCAGCAGTCCAATGCGGCAGACCAGGGGCCGTCTTATTATTACGAGCAGCAGGGAGCCTATCAGGGCCAGAGCCAGTATCAGGACCCGAACCAGTACCAGAATCAATATCAGGACCCGAACCAGTACCAGAATCAATATCAGGACCCGAACCAATACCAGAATCAATATCAGAACCAGTATCAGGAACCATATCCGCAGGATATGATTAATACGACACCATACTTAGTGTTTGCCATTCTCACAACGATCTGCTGTTGTATACCGCTGGGAATCCCGGCCATCGTATTTGCAAGCAAGATCAATACGGCGCAGATGTCAGGCAGGATGGATGAGGCCAGAGACTGTGCGAAGAAGGCAAAGATTTTCTCCATCATTGCGGCGGTAGTCGGCGTAGTGGGCGGTATTATCTATTTTCTGCTTGTGGCAATAGGAAGTTCTTCTTACTATTATTATTAAACTTTTGAATGTGGTAAAAGGATCGGAAGTGATGGAAACTGAGACAGTACATAAAAAAATACAGGACATTAAGGGCAGCAATACTATTTAGTATTGCCGTCCTGTTTTTACTGGGGGCGTCATACCTGTACAGCCACAATCCGGAAAAGGTACCGTTCATCCCATGTGTGTTTTATTCGATTACAGGGCTGTACTGTCCGGGCTGCGGTGCAGGGCGTGCAAGCTATGCCCTTTTACACGGGGAATTCTATCAGGCGTTCCGTTATAATCCGCTTATGATTTTTGTGATGCTGTTTCTAGCGGCATATTTCATTGCGAGGAGCCTGGACTGGATGATTACAGGGGGAAACCATATAGACAGACATATATCGGATAAGTATCTGTGCTGGCTTCTTGTCGTGATCCTGCTGTACGGAGTCCTGCGGAATATACCCTGTTTCCCGTTTGAATTATTAGCGCCCACACGGATATAAAGGAACCAGAGAATCATGAATAAAGACTTGACGACCGGTAATGTTACAAAAACGATGCTTATCTTTGCGGGCCCGATGATTGCCGGCAATCTCCTCCAGCAGTTTTATAACATTGCGGATACATTAATTGTAGGTAAATTTTTAGGGGCAGAGGCGATGGCGGCGGTAGGGACGGCCTACACGCTGATGAGTTTTCTGACCTCGATTCTGATCGGGCTGTGTATGGGCAGTGGATCGGTATTTTCTTTTTATTATGGGAAAAAGGATATTCTGAAAATGCAGGACTGTATACGTGCTGCATTTTTTATGATTGGCGGGATTACGATTGTGGTGAATGTTCTGTCCTTTTTGCTGACAGACCAGATTCTTCGCCTGCTCCGGATTCCGAAAGAGCTGATGGCCATGATGCGGATGTATGTGCTGATTATTTTTGCAGGTATTTTCTTTGTTTTCCTATATAATTACTTTTCTTATTTCTTAAGGGCATTGGGAAATTCAGTCATCCCCCTTTATTTCCTCGGTGGCACCTCGTTGTTAAACGTTGCGCTCGACCTTTTGTTCGTGCTCGGATTTGGCTGGGGGATCGGCGGCGCAGCGGCAGCGACTGTGATTTCGCAGGCGATATCAGGGGTGGGGATCGGCATTTATGCGTGGGTAAAAGAACCCTGGCTTCGGGATGCACTGACCCCGGGTAAATGGAAAAAGAGACTTCTTGCTGAGAACAATAGTCACGTTTCAACGAAGGAATCCATAAAAGAGATCGCCCGTTTTTCGTTCGCGGCATCGATCCAGCAGTCGGTCATGAACTTCGGGATACTGGTGGTCCAGGGACTGGTAAACAGTTTTGGAGTCGCTGTCATGGCGGCCTTTACGGCGGCGGTTAAGATCGATTCGTTTGCCTACATGCCTGCACAGGAATTCGGGAATGCATTCTCCCTGTTTGTTTCACAGAATTTCGGGGCGGGGAAGGAAGACCGCGTGAAAAAAGGGGTAAAACATGCGCTTGGTATCTCTATGATTTTCTGCCTCTTTATCTCAGTCGTGGTATTTGGATTCGCAAAATACCTGATGCTGTTGTTTGTATCGCCGTCGGAAACGGAAATCATCAATATCGGGATTGGATACCTGAGGGTGGAAGGTGCATTCTACTGCGGAATCGGAATTCTCTTCCTGCTGTACGCATTTTACAGGGGCATCAACAGGCCGGAAATGTCACTGATTTTGACCGTCATATCGCTGGGAACGCGCGTGCTTCTGGCATATGTGCTGTCTCCGGTTCCTGCCATCGGTGTGATGGGGATCTGGTGGGCAATACCGATCGGCTGGTTCCTGGCTGATATGACGGGCATCATCTATATGGCTGTGCGGGTGAGGAAAACGGTGTTTGCACCCGTTGTTACTCCTCCAGACCGATAATCTCATCCACCGGCATAGACATAACAAGGCACTGTGCCGGTGAATGCAGTCCGTGCTCCCGGCTGACCGCGGACATGATCTCAGACTTCTTATCCTTTGGTGCGACGATCATCAGGATCTCCAGTTCTTCCTGGAGTGATACCCCCCAGAAATGCATCGGCTCCTCGATACCGCGGCGGCGTCCGCGGATGATTGTACCCCCGGATGCCCCGGCTTTTTTTGCCGTATCGATCACATCGTCACTGTACCCCTGGTTCACGGTTACTAAAATCATAGAATAAACGGATTCCTTAGACATGTTTTCTTCCTCCTGTTCCATCTGCTTTTTCAGCTCTAACATTACATGGTCTTTCAGAAAATTAGCAAGATTAGCCGGAAGCCCTGTCATTGGAAGACTTACTGCGATTCCTCCGCCTTTCTCTTTAAAATGGATCGTCTGGTCCATCTCTAAAAATAATTTGTGCACAAATTCTTTTGGCATGATCCACATAGTCAGTATTCGCTCGCTTTCCCCCAGCCCGCATAAATTTAGAAGTTCATTTCCTGCAGTCCCGAGGCAGAAACACTGGAAATACATGGAACAGTGGCGCTGCTCCAGAATCCGGGAAAGTTTCCGCTCTGTTTTGATATCTGTCACCGCCATGACCAGACGCGGCAGCATCGGTTCTTTACTTTTTATCATCTCTATTCATCCTCCAGGTCAATGATCTCATCATCGTCTTCAAGCAATTCAGGTTCTGCCGGTACCAGACGTTTTTTGAGTTTATAATTATAAATGGCTCCCATAATCTGTATGACAATCAGTGGGGCAAGTGCGACCAGAGCCACGACGCCGAATGCATCGGTGACCACATTGCCCCCGGAAGCTGTACATGCACCCATAGCCAGGGGGAGCAGGAATGTGGTGGTCATAGGCCCGCTCGCAACACCGCCGGAGTCAAATGCGATACCTACGAAAATAGGCGGGACAAACCGGGTAAGAATCAGTGCAAGGACATATCCCGGAATTAAAATCCAGTAAATGCTGATCCCGGTAAATACCCGGATCATGGAGAGTGCTACGGCTGCGGATACACCGATGGAGAGACATTTGTTCATCGCATTCCGGGTAATAGTTCCGTTGGTAACGGACTCTACCTGCAGGTTTAGAACCTGTACTGCAGGCTCGGCTTTGACGATATAATAACCGATCAGGATACCGACAGGAACGAGCAGCCACTTGATACTGTCTCCTGCGATTGCGGAGCCAAGCAGATTGCCGACAGGTGCAAAGCCTACATTGACGCCGGTCAGGAAAAGGATCAGACCGATAATCGTATAGAGGAAGCCGATCAGCATTTTAATGATCTGACGTCTGTGATACTTATGCGCCAGAAGCTGGAAGATGAGGAACACCCCCAGAACAGGCATCATGGAAGCCATGACTTCCTTTGCATAATGTGGAATCTCCGCGGTGAAGAGGCGGACGACATCCTGAACGGTAACGACCGCGGGAATTTCTACCATGCTGTACACGGCGTCCTTAGGATGATAGAAGATACCGAGCATCTGTACGGCGAGAATGGGGCCGATACTGCAGATAGCCACCAGACCGAAGCTGTCATTTGCCCCATCCTTATCACTTCTGGCCGCAGAAAGTCCGATACCAAGGCTCATGATAAAAGGGACTGTCATGGGTCCGGTGGTGACGCCGCCGGCATCAAAGGCAACGGCCGCGAAATCAGCCGGAGCCAGAAAAGAAATCAGGAATAAGGCGGCGTAAAAAACGGCCAGGAGCCCGCGCAGTGTAACATGGAAGAGAATCCGGAGTACTGCGGCGACTGTAAAAGCACCGACGCCGATGGCAACAGACAGGATCAGCACCTGATTGGGGATGGAGGCGACCTGATTCGCAAGAACCTGCAGATCAGGCTCGGCTATCGTGATGATCGCCCCCATCAGAAAGCAGACCGCTATCGTGATAACAAGTTTCCTGCTTTTGAAAATCTGCCCGCCGACGCCTTCGCCTAAAGGTGTCATTGACATCTCAGCACCTAATTGAAAAAACCCCATGCCGATAATCAGCAGCAGCGCTCCGTTTAAAAACAGAGTAACCGTGCCGGTTTCCATGGGGACTACAAAAATGCCAAGCAGCATAACAATGGCAGTTATAGGTAATACTGAGGAGAGGGAGTCGTTAATTTTCTCTTTTAATTTTTTGTTCAAACGGCTTCTTTTCCTTTCTTAGTTTTCCTAATTATACCATAAACACTAAACTCGTGAAATACCTCGTTAAGTATTTAGGTGTATGTCTTACTAGGCTCGAAAATACCTCGCCAAGTGCGAGCATTATACCATAAACACTAAACTCGTGAAATACCTCGTTAAGTGTTCAGGTATGCATTTTCACTAAGCTCGATAAAACCTCGCTAAGTGTAAATAGTATACCATAAAAGTTAGTTTCAGGTAACCCTTAAAAGGCAGTTACGGAGTAATTGACTAAGTAAAAACCCTTAAACCGGTCAAAATAATTTAATATCGGTCATAATCGTGCAAAACATACAAAAAAGAAGTAAAATATTTGTGAATTAATTTGATTGAATTTGAATGAATATGGTTATATAATAAAATCATCAAAAGAACAGGAGGGAATGAGATGATATATACGGTAACCTTTAACCCGTCGCTCGACTATATTGTCTCCGTGGAAGACTTCAGGCTGGGCCTGACGAACCGGACCAGCTCGGAACTGATTCTTCCAGGGGGCAAGGGCATTAATGTATCCACCGTGCTTGGCAATCTGGGAATTGAAAGCACGGCTCTTGGATTTGTGGCCGGGTTTACGGGGGCAGAGATATGCAAGGAGACAGAAGCAGCCGGGATCAGGTCGGATTTTATACAGATAGAAGAGGGGATTTCAAGGATTAACCTGAAGCTGAAGTCCATCGACGGAACAGAGATCAACGGACAGGGCCCGGACATCAGTGAGGAAAAGGTCAGTATGCTGATGGAGAAGCTGGATGCTCTGGAAGCGGAGGATGTACTGGTCCTTGCCGGGAGTATTCCTGCCTCTATGCCGGATGACATCTATCAGAAGATTATGGAAAGGCTGAAAGGCAGGGGAGTAAGGATCGTCGTAGATGCCACGAAGGACCTCCTGCTGAATGTGCTGGATTACCAGCCCTTCCTGATCAAGCCAAATAACCATGAGCTGGGAGAGATATTCGGCGTGGATTTAAGTACAAGGGATGAGGTCATTCCTTATGGCAGGAAGATGCAGGAAAAGGGGGCGCGCAATGTTCTGATCTCAATGGCAGGCGAGGGCGCGGTCCTGGTCGCGGAGGACGGGCAGGTTTATACCTCGCCTGCCCCGAAAGGCACCCTGGTCAACGGTGTGGGAGCCGGAGACTCTATGGTGGCCGGATTCCTGGCTGGCTGGCTGAAGCAAAGAGACTATGAATATGCCTTCCATATGGGAATAGCCGCGGGAAGCGCCAGCGCTTTTTCCGAATACCTGGCAACCAGAAGTGAGATTGAAGCCGTATACAAGACATTGATGTGAGAATGAAAGGAAATGAGTATGAGAATAACAGACTTACTGGATAAAAGGAGTATTTCGCTGGACGGGGCGCCAAAGAGCAAGAAGGAAGCACTCGACCAGATGGTAGAGCTGATGAATAAGAGCGGTAAGATCAATGATATTGACGCATACCGCGAACAGGTTTACGCAAGGGAAGAAGAGAGCACTACCGGAATCGGAGAAGGAATTGCCATCCCCCACGGGAAATGTGATGCAGTTACGAAGCCGGGACTGGCTGCTATGGTTGTAAAAGAGGGCGTGGACTTCGATTCTCTGGATGGTGGTCCGGTCACGCTGATCTTCCTGATTGCGGCACCGAATACGAAGGATAATGTACATCTGGATGTATTGAGCAAGCTTTCTGTTTTGATGATGGATGAGGAGTTTTCGAATTCACTGAGAAATGCCCGGACTGTGGATGAATTCTTAGAGATCATCGATAAGGCGGATGAGGAGAAGAGTGATATTGATGAACGTCTCGCAGATACCGGCTCCGCTGATGATGCACAGGTAAAGATTCTCGCTGTGACGTCCTGCCCGACCGGGATCGCCCATACTTATATGGCAGCAGAGGGGATCGAGAAGGCAGCGAAAGCGAAGAACTGCTTTGTAAAGATTGAGACCAGGGGCTCCGGTGGCGCGAAAAATGTGCTCACGGCCAAAGAAATAGCGGATGCAGACTGCATCATAGTAGCTGCTGACGCGCAGGTTCCGATGGACCGGTTTGACGGGAAAAAAGTTATCGCGTGTCAGGTATCGGACGGGATCAGCAAAGCAGACCAGCTTGTGGAGCGTGCGATATCCGGGGATGTGCCTGTTTACCACGCAGCATCCGGCGCGGCGGTACAGGCCGACAACGCAAAGAGCGGGGGCAGTATAGGCCATACGATCTATACGCAGTTGATGAACGGTGTTTCGCATATGCTGCCGTTCGTAGTAGGCGGCGGTATCCTGATTGCCATTGCATTCCTGATAGATGGTTTGAGTGTAGATATCAATGCACTTCCGGCGGACCAGAGGGCAAACTTTGGTTCCATCACACAGGCGGCGGCCTTGTTTAAAGGAATCGGGGACACGGCATTCGGGTTCATGCTTCCGGTACTGGCAGGATTTATCGCAATGGCGATTGGCGACAGGCCGGCGCTTGCAGTCGGGTTTGTGGGTGGTATGCTTGCAGCCGGCGGAAAATCCGGCTTCCTCGGTGCATTAGTAGCAGGTTTTGCGGCAGGCTATCTGATTGTCGGACTCCGCAAGCTCTGTGACAAGCTGCCGGATGCTCTGGAGAAGATTGCACCTGTCCTTATTTACCCGGTTGTTGGGATTCTGGTCATGGGACTGGCGATGAACTTTGTTGTAGAGCCAATCATGGGTGGTATCAATACGGGGCTCAACGGAGCGCTGAATCATATGGGTGGTTCCAGTAAAGTAGTGCTCGGCCTGATTCTGGGCGGCATGATGGCGATCGATATGGGCGGTCCATTCAATAAAGCTGCGTATGTGTTCGGAACTGCTTCCATTGCAGCAGGGAATTATGATATAATGGCAGCAGTAATGGTCGGCGGTATGACACCGCCGTGTGCGATTGCCCTTGCAACACTGCTGTTTAAGAACAAGTTTACAAAGGAAGAACGCCAGACAGGGCCGACTAACTTTATCATGGGTCTGGCATTCATCACCGAGGGAGCGATCCCGTTTGCAGCATCCGATCCGCTCCATGTACTTCCTGCCTGTATCATAGGCTCTGGCGCAGCGGGCGCGTTATCCATGCTGTTCAACTGTACACTGATGGCGCCGCACGGTGGAATCTTTGTATTCCCGGTTGTGGGAAATGCATTGATGTATCTGCTGGCACTTGTAGTCGGAACGGTGATTTCAGCAGTACTGCTGGGTGTATTTAAGACGAAAAAAGCTTAAACAGTTACCGTAAGGATGAGGAAGGAGAGAAGAAGGTCATGTTGACGGAACAAAGATATGAACTGATATTGAAATTGCTGGAGGAGAAAAAGAGTATCACAGTCACAGAGGTAAAAGACCTGATTCACACTTCCGAATCAACCGTCCGGAGGGACATAACAGCACTGCACCAGGCGGGCAGGCTTGTAAAAGTTTTCGGCGGCGCCATCGCGGCAGACCACACCTTAATGACCACCGAACCAACCGTGGCACAGAAGGTGGAGGTACAGAAAGATGAGAAGCAGAAGATTGCAAAGTATGCGGCTTCCCTGATCCAGCCGGAAGATTTTGTCTATCTGGATGCGGGGACCACGACAGGGCGTATGCTGGATTATCTGGCAAAGTCAGAGGCCTCCTTCGTGACCAATGCCGTCGTCCATGCACAGACACTGGCCGCTGCAGGACTGCGGGTATTCCTTGTAGGCGGGGAACTGAAGGCTTCTACAGAGGCCGTGGTCGGGAATCAGGCGCTGCTCACACTGGAAAGCTATCATTTTACAAAAGGATTCTTCGGGACAAACGGGATCAGCAGAAATGCCGGATTTACGACGCCGGATGCCAACGAAGCCCTGATAAAAAAGACCGCGATGCAGCAGTGCCGGGACAGGTACGTGCTGGGGGATTCCTCCAAATTCGGGAAAGTCAGCGCTGTTACTTTTGCAGATTTCCAGGCCGCGCAGATACTTACAGATAACAGAGTGGAAGGCTATGGGGACTGCGAAAATATAAGGATAGTATTATAATTTAAAAAATAAAAACCGTATCTTGCAGAGGATTATGAGCATACCATTAATCATCTCTAAAGATACGGTTTTTAACATTTCAATTATTTCTTAAACATATCCTGAATCTCGATCACGTTTGATCTCCCGTTTGAATCGGAAAGCTGTACGCTTACAGACGCTTTGGGAGCTTTCCTGCTTGCTTCGGCTTCTTCAGAGGTGGCAAAGAGCCTCTCCTCGGGAAGTTTCATCGCACCACAGGAACCAATCAGCTGTACGATATAGGTCGTACCCTGCTTGCTGACGACTTTCACCTGCGTAGGGTGTGGATTATCCTCCATAATATAACATGTATCACCACGTTTAAATGGCATAGTATCACCTGCTTAGTATAATAATGATGTAGTCAATCAAGACTACTTGGTTAA
>NZ_QUGN01000050.1:0-5161 GCF_003479085.1 Clostridium sp. AF19-22AC
AGTCTTGATTGACTACATCATTATTATACTAGGAGGGGATTTTATATCCGATTGAGGTTCTTGATGAAATAAAAGAAATCAGCACTAAAGATAAGGTAAAAATACCGGCAGGAATATGATGCAGCTTGGGTCATAGCGGATATCAACCAGCAGTATGATATCTGCCATGACCTGCCATTAGCAAAGAAATATTTCAAGAACTCCTTGAAACAGGATTCTTTAATTATGTACTTCGCCTGAAAGAAAAAGGTGATCGTAACGCTGGAGGATTAAACTTCCCTCAATTTTATCGCCGAGGCCGCCTTCCTGCGGCGGTTTTCTTCCAGGGCAGCGTAATGTTTTCTGGTTGTATCCACATCGCTGTGCCCGAGTGCATCGGCCACGAGATAAATATCCCCGGTCTCCTTATATAGAGAGGTTCCAAATGTGGAGCGGAGTTTATGGGGGGTTATTTTCTTGTTCGGCACGAAGACCTGGGCATATTTTTCGACAAGATTTTCAACTGCGTGGACACTGATCCGTTTTTTCTGGACGGAATAGAAGAGTGCATTTTCATGTCCGGCCAAGGCCTGCGCAGCTATTAACTTTCTGGGGCCGTCAATGTAATCTAGAAGGGCGTCCTCCACCTCTCGGCCAAAGTATAAAACCGCTTCATCCCCGCCCTTGCGGATAATCCTCATGCTTCCTTCGCGGAAGTTCAGATCGTTCAGATCCAGACCGACACATTCTGACACGCGGATTCCGGTCCCAAGCAGGAGAGTAACGATCGCCAGGTCGCGGACCTTGGTCTTTTCATAATAGGCCTTTTTCTGTCCGGTCAATTGGCTTCCATAACTTTCCATGCCGTCCAGAAGAATCGCCACCTCATCCGGTTCTAAATGGATAATAGCCTTATCATGCTTCTTAGGTATATCTACCTGCATGACAGCATTATTTTTTAAAAGCTGCTTTTTATAGAAATAATTAAAGAAACTGCGCAGGGAGGAAAGCTTTCTGGCAATGCTGCCGGTTGAGTTTTTCTGTTTGGCAGTTTCAGTCTGATAATATTTTAAATATTCCTGATATTCTTCAATATCATCACTTTTTAGTTGGTCTAAATCATTTAGAGTGATTTCCCGTACCTGTTTTCCGCATAAAGAGGGGTTATTCTCAAGTAAAAAATGAAAGAAAACCAGAAAATCATAGGCATAGGAAATACGTGTACGCGGACTGGTTCTTCCTTCAACAGCCCGAAAATAATCCGTTGCATATGGAGGTAATGTACCCAGCAGCTCCCGTAACTGCAGTGTGTAATCAATGTTCTTTTGTTCGTGGTAACTTAAATTCTTTCCGCCCATCAGGTCACCGCCTTGTTTTCATTATATTTGTAATTAGATTCTGATACGTTTTGGAGTAATTATATACCGTTTTAACTGAAAATGTCAATAATCTATGAATTAAACAAAGATTTGTTTCATAGATTGAGGTTATTCAAAACGTGCCGCACACTCTTCTGCACGGCACGTGAATCAGTAAAGTCAAGGACCCGTAGCTAAATTTATAACGCAGCCAACTGCAGGGGCAAAGAGTTATATTTTCTCATACCGCTCTGTTCCCCACCATTTTGGCATGAGTTCCTCCAGCCTTACGGTTTCTCTTGTATTGTAGTCAACCATAATTTCAATATCTTTATTCTTTATAGATAACTGCATCAGAAATTCACGGCATGCACAACAAGGCATACCGCTTGCGCCTCCATAAGGAGCCTTATCCCGGAAGGTAATCATTCTTTTAATTACTGTCTGGCCGCTGTTTACGTACATATTAAGTGCCGCAACCCTTTCTGCACATAAGTCCATAACACCACAGCAGCTCTCAATACAAAAGCCTGTATATATGTCACCATTCTCACTTTCCAATGCACATACTACATGATGAGCATACACAAATGGCGATACATCCTCGGGATGATATTCTGCTGCTGCCTTTTCATATAATTTTTCCCAGATATCCATAGGTGCTTCCTTTCCTATTTACTCTCACTGCCAATCAGAACCTTTTTCCCCTGAAATGCAAATCCATATTTTCTGATTTTATTATCCGGAATTCCCTTTTGGATAAGTGATGCCGCATAATTTTTTTTGTTTATCTGCCGAATTGCTGCCTGTACAGTGTCGGAAAGCTCCCGTTCATCATCCATATCCTGTACTTTAAACTCCAAAATCACAGCATCATCCTCATGGTTTTTAGGTACCAGCATTACGTCATATCTCCCGAATCCACTTTCCCGATTAGAGGTTAATTCATACCGGTTTGCCAATTCTACGATCAATCCGAGGACAAACCCATGATAAAAGCGCTCCGGTTCACTTTCTGAGGGCTTCCTGCCTGTGTCAAAGTAACTGAATGTGGATACAGAGATTCTATTCATATAAATATTCATGGCTTTTAAATCATCCTGTAACAAAGCCCGTATAAATTCGTTATAATTAGAGGCAGAGGAAGCAAACCAGTCCCGTACCATATCGTGAAACATAACCTTGACTTCATAATTGGTAATTTCTAACTCGTAAACATGTTTCCATTGCCCGTAATCCCCCTCGTGGATTGACTGCCCTTTTACCTTGAGGTAACCACTGGCTAAAAGCAGGCTCCATATTGCCCCCTCGTCCAGATTGAGCTGGTTATATATAATTTGTTCGTCAATTGCGGTGGATATGCTTCCACCTAAAAGTAAAGTCTCGAAGGTTTCCTTTACCTGTTTTGTACCTTCCTGAATCACTTTTCCCACAAGGAGGTTGCTGCTTGTATTCGTCCAATACGGTCCGACTTTTTTCTTATCCAGAAAGTTAATGATTGACCACGGGTTATAAATCTCTTTTTTCTCACCAAATGTAAAACCGTCATACCATCGTTTGACTTCTGCCTTGCGATCCCATAAATCATATTCTTTCAAAGCCGCATCAACTTCTGCTTCTGTAAAACCAAACATTTCATCGTATTTTGAAGAAGTTGTTGTAACAATTTCAAGATTATTCAGATCTGAAAAAATAGATTCTTTGCTGATTCGCGTAATCCCGGTCATGATAGCCCGCTCAAGGTATGGATTGTTTTTAAATGTTGCATTAAAGAGACTCCTTGTAAAAGCAGTAAATTCATCCCAGTAGCCTCCGACAAAAGACTCCTGCATGGGTGTATCATACTCATCCAGAAGAATGATTGTTTTTTTCCCGTAATACTTAAACAGATAACCTGACAATCTGCGTAGTGCGATCGTAATTTCGTAATCTTCCATTTCAGCGGATACTTTGCGGAAATATTCTTTTTCCCGGTCATTTAGGATATCACCGTTCAGTAAAAAATCGTTTTCATTATATAGATCCACGATAATCTCACATATTTTTTTCCTCATCTGTTCATATGAAGTCTCCTTGACATCAGAAAAAGTAAGTGAAATGACGGGATATGTTCCCTGTAGTTTTTGAAATTCTTTGTCAGACCATATATATAATCCTTCAAAAATCTGACTGCATTCCGAATACTTTATTGAAAAAAACTGTTCAATCATACTCATTGTGAGTGTTTTCCCAAAACGTCTGGGTCGCGTGATCAGAGTGACATCATCTCTGGACTCCCACCATTCTTTAATTAATTTTGTTTTATCTACATAAAAAGTATTCTGCTCTCTTATCTTTCTGAAGTCCTGAAGTCCGATTGCTATTGTTTTTGACATAATCTCATCACCCCGATTTCCATATTTTCATTATTAATGGTAATATTATATCGAAATTATACTATGTTTTATTTGCGAAGTAAACTATAATGCGGGCTGATGAGTTTTTATTTAGCCTTATAAACAGTAAAGTGATTGCGGCTTGTGAAAGAGGGAAATATTACGTATAATGGTAATTATAGTTATAGATTGTAAAATCAGTTAGGCGGTGCGGCATGGAACTTAAAAGGAATATATACAAAAAATTACTTGACTGGAAAAATAAAAATACTCATAAAGTATTGGAATTAGAAGGTGCAAGACAGGTTGGAAAAACATACATTTTAGATAAATTCGCCAGACAGGAATATAAAAGATATCTTTATATTAATATGGTTGGCTCAACAGGTGCTGACTTTTTAAAGTGTCTGGATGCAGCGAGCAGTTGGGAGCCAGAGCAGAAACGGGAAGAACATCCGATTCACAAGGCCTTACTGCTTTATGATCCTGAATTTAAAGATGAGGAAGAATTTCTGGTTGTGATTGATGAAATACAGGAATCAGCAGTGGTCTACAGTAGGATCCGGGAGTTTGCAAGGGATTTTAAAGCTCATTTTATTGTGACTGGTTCTTATTTGGGTAAAACGCGGGATAAGGAATATTTTTTATCGGCCGGGGATGTGGATACGCTTACGATGACCACACTTACATTTCCGGAATTTCTGGATGCATTTGGGAAGAGGGATGAATATGAAAGCATCAGTCTGTATGGTGAGTCAGAGCATGTATTATATGATGAATTAAGACAGTATTTTGAAATATACCTTCAGATTGGTGGATATCCGGAAGTTGTGATTACTTATCTGCAGAGTAATAGTATTCAGGAATGTGAAGCAGTTATTGAGAACTTGATACACATTTTTGTGAAGGAATCTTCCAAATATTTTGAAAGCCCTCTTGAACTGGAGATGTTTGAGAAAGTGTTTTCATCAATTGCAGTTACTCTTTTAAAGGAGAAAAAAGGTACAAAGGATTTAACTACAGATCTGACAAAAATTATATTTAAGGAAGAAAGTGGCAGGATATCTAAAAGAATGACAAATTATGCTATAAGCTGGCTGTACTTATCACACCAGATCGGGTATTGCAGTATGAGCGTAGACTGTAGTAATCTTGATATCGTGGATAATTGCAGATATTATTTTAATGATTTGGGTGTGGCAGGGTATTTCCTTAAACTTACAGGAGAGCCGCTTGAAACTATAGAGGGGGTTTTGTGTGAGAATTTCGTATATCTGGAGCTCATGAACCGGATTAGAAAGCGTGAAATTGCGGGGCAGGTACCGTGGTTTGCTATAGATAAGAAGATAATGGTATTAGATTAAATAATGGCACATGATCTGTTGGTACGGGTCATGTGCCATTTTAATTGTTAGGGCAAAGCCCTGTTTGCCATTGTGGAGTTTTTCG
>NZ_QUGN01000051.1:0-4606 GCF_003479085.1 Clostridium sp. AF19-22AC
AGTCTTGATTGACTACATCATTATTATACTAGGAGGGGATTGTATGTTTTATGTTATCCGGGCTGGAGAAGACCGAAACTTGTATACATGCAGGGGGCAGCCTTTTCCATATACCCTGTAAAGAAGACTTCGGAAAAGATAAATGAAAAGGAGGAGAAATTTATGAAACTAAGAAAAATCAGTTCACTTTTTATGGTGGCAGCATTAGTAGTAACAATTTTGGGAGGGTGTGGTTCTGAGAAGGAAGAAAGCGGATCAAAAGAAGGGAAGTCTGCAGACAAAGAGACCTTGACAATTGGTATTACTGTACAGGATTTGAGTAATGAATTTGTTGCAAATGAAAAGACCGTTATAATGGACCTGTTAGAAACAGATGAATATTCTAACGTTGAAGTACAATTTCTGGACGGTGCAAATGATTCTGCAAAGCAGATACAGCAGATGGAATCATTCATGAATCAAAAAGTAGATGCTATTATCTGCAATTGTGTAGAAAGCACGGCACTTGCACCATCGGTAGAACAGGCTATTGATGCAGGAATTCCTGTTGTGTGCATGGGAACAGATGTGGATCAGCAGTACGGGCAGGTGTGGATCGGGTCACCGGATGAACCGGGGGCAGAACAGGCAATGCAGTATGCAATTGACAATACAAGTGAATCAGCCAATATTGCAATTATGCGCGGAGTTATCGGCCACCATGCAGAAATGTTGCGTTCTGAAGGGTATGAGGCGGTACTGAAAAAATATCCTGATGTGAAAATTGTATTTGACCAGTCTGCAAATTATTCACGGGATGAGGGAATGCAGCTAATGGAAACATGGCTCCAGAGTGGAACTAAGATAGATGCAGTGGTATGCCAGAACGATGAAATGGCACTGGGGGCAGCGGCAGCAGTAGATGCAGCGGGATTAAGCGGAAAAATGGTAATTACAGGAATCGATGGTGTTGCTGATGCATTAACTAACATAAAGGACGGCATTATGAGCTGTACTTTATACCAGCCGGGAGATAAATTGGCAACAACAGCACTTGAATATGCGGTTGCTATGGCACATGGAGAAAAAAAGGAGGAAACGACCTTTCCGCAAGAGCTTGTTACACAAGAGAATGTTGATGATTATATAAGCAAGTAAAACGAGCGTGTTACAGTCAAAGGAGGATTTATATATGGCGAAAGAAAAAATTATTGTAGATACAGATATCGGACAGGACATGGATGACGCGTGTGCCATTGCGTATCTATGTGCACATCCAGATGCAGAAATTGTCGGGATTACGACAGTAACAGGGGATGCGGTGCCCAGAGCAAGGCTTGTCAGCTCTGTCTGCAATGCGATGGGAAAACCGGATATTCCGATCTATCCGGGGCTGGAGACCTGCATATTAAAGGAACAGCATCAGGCGTTTTGCCCGCAGAACCATCTGCTTGAAAGCTGGCCCCACAAAACCGAATTTCCGGAAAGAGAAGCACTGTATTTTATGCAGCAGACCATTAGGGAGAATCCGGGTGAAATCATTTTGGCGGGCATTGGACCATTAAGTAATATCGGGGTCCTGTTTCAGATGGACCCGGAACTTCCGTCTCTGCTGAAAGGGATCTATTTGATGAATGGAAT
Organism: Clostridium sp. AF19-22AC; assembly: GCF_003479085.1. Classification (NCBI taxonomy): domain Bacteria; kingdom Bacillati; phylum Bacillota; class Clostridia; order Eubacteriales; family Clostridiaceae; genus Clostridium; species Clostridium sp. AF19-22AC. The sequence goes on from NZ_QUGN01000051.1 coordinate 1,621, forward strand.
TTTTCAGAAATATGATTTGCAGACATGGACAAAAAAGCATAATGACAATTCATTCAGCATTGCCACAAATGGAAGAAATCTGGAGTGGAATACCTGTATTGACCCATACGCTTCGGCGATTGTATTTGAACATACTGCAAAAACGTTCCGGGTAATAGGCGAAGATATGACACATCAGGTAGTGCTCTCACCGGAGGAATTTAGGGATACTCTCGCAAGAAAACTTCCGAAAATCCTGGTCGAAATGTCAGATGCATGGATAGACTATGACCCATTGGCTGCAAGAAAACTGACATATCACGATCCGGTTGCGGTTACCACTATTTTTAATGATAAGGTATGTAAATTTATCCGCGGAAATGTAGGAATTGAGACAATCAGCCCGTCATTGAGGGGATTTTCAACCTTTGAAGAAGACCCGGACGGGAAACATGAAATTGCCTATGAGGTAGACCCTCAGGAATTTTTTGATGAGTTTTCGAAGGTATTTTAATGAAATGAAAAAGGAGGAGAAATATGAACCTTAAGAAAAGCCAGATCGCATTGTCCAATTTCCCATACTATAAACATTCTTTGGAATATACCTTAAATGCGTTGGAAAAACTAGGGGGCGGTGCAATGGAACTGTATGCATGTGATCCGCATTTCCATGTGGATGACTGCGGACTTCCCGAGGTTATGGCGTTAAAAAAGAAACTAAAAAGCCACGGATTATATCCCATTTGTATTACACCAGAACAATGCATGTATCCTGTTAATATTGCATCTCCAAACCCTGTGCGCAGAAAGGCCAGCGTAGATACTTATGTAAGGGTGCTGCAGTATGCAAACGAATTGGAAGTGCCTAAAGTACAGTTTCATGCAGGATTCACAACACTGGATCACGAACCGGATGAAGCGTGGCAGCGCTCGGCAGACTCCCTGCATTATCTTGCAGATATAGCAGAGGGATATGGAGTCACTATTGTTATGGAATCTGCACCGGCTATCTATACTGTTTTAACCAGCAGTGAAAAAAGTGCCAAAATGATCCGTGAAATTAATTCCCCAAATCTCAAAGGCATGATAGACACATTGTGCCTGCCACGCTGTAACGAAGACATTGATACAGCGATTGCAAATCTCGGGGCAGACGGAGTAAAGCATTTTCATTTCAGCGATGGGATGAAGGAGGAACAGGCGTGTACCCATCTTGTTCCGGGAGAGGGGAACCTTGATCTGGAGCACTATCTGGAAGCAATGTCAGATATCCATTATACCGGATACATAACGATTGAGATGATAAGCCCGTATGAATATCGTCCCGATTATGCCATGAAGACATCCAGAGAATGGCTTTTGGAGCGTCTTTCAGATTAACCACAGCGAAAAGGAGAGGGTGAAAATGCGTCCGAAGATTCTGACAGCAGGCAGTATTAATATGGATTTGATGATGTATAATGTGGAAAAAATTCCGAGGCTGGGAGAATCTGCATACTGCAGGGACTATGAATATGCGAGCGGAGGTAAGGCATCCAATCAGGCGCTGGCGCTTGCGAGAATGGGAGCAGTGAGCTTCCTTGCGGGAAGAGTGGGGAATGACAGGAATGGCCGACAGCTCGTGGAACAGCTCGAAAAGGCAGGAGTAGACACGAGGTATGTGATCGTGGATGCAGACCATTCCACAGGGTTGTCCACGATGAACGTAAATAAAAGGGGAGAATATTTTTCTGTGTTAGCTCCCGGCGCAAATAATTATATCCGGACAGAAGATATAAAGAAAGCTCTGTCGGAAAATAGGTTCGATATGGTAGTCCTGCAGCTTGAGATGCCATTAGAGACAGTATACCAGACATATGAGATAGCAAAGGCGCAGGGGATTCCTGTATTTTTGGATGCAGGACCGGCTATGTCAATACCGCTTAAGCGCTTTTCAGGAATCTTTGCAATATCTCCTAATGAAGCTGAGACGGAAGCACTGACAGGCATTGCCCCGGACAGTGAGAAGCATATACAGGAAGCCGCAGAATGGCTGTATCAGGCAGTGGCGCCGGAATATGTGATTTTAAAGCTGGGCAGAAGAGGGGCATTGCTTTATGACGGTTCTCATATGAGCCTGATAGAGGCATATCCGGTGGAAGCAGTTGATTCGACTGCTGCCGGTGACACATTTGGTGCAGCATTTGCCGTACAGTATTGCCAAGGGGCGAAGATGGATGATGCAGTCCGGTTTGCCAATGCAGCCGCGGCCGTCTGCGTCACAAGAAAAGGCGGGTATCCATCGATCCCATGCAGAGACGAGGCTGAAGAATTTTATGGGAGGGTAAGATGTCAGGACAGGGAATGTATAACGAAGTGAGAGAAACGGTACTGGAAGAATGCAGGGAATCTCTGGCTGCAATAGACTGCCACGAAATAGAGAAGTATTTAGATATGATTCTCCATGCCGAAAGGGTATACTTTGTCGGAGTAGGAAGAGTTCTGCTGGTTCTGAAGTGTATTGCAAAACGGTATGCACATTTGGGGATTCAGGCTGTAGTAGTGGGGGAGACAACCGAGCCTGCAATTACAAAGAACGATGTATTAGTGGTTGGTTCAGGGAGCGGGGAGACTCTCTTCCCGTCGGGGATTGCCAAAAAGGCACATCAGCTTGGGGCCCGGGTTATACATATCGGAAGCAATCCGAACAGCGGCTTAAGGGATATAGCGGATCTATTTGTCAGAATCCCAGTTGAAAGCAAGAGCAGGGCAGAGGATGAAATACATTCCAAACAGCCTATGACTTCACTGTTTGAACAGTCACTTTTGTTGTTTGGTGACAGCACTGCAATTATGATAATAAAAAAGAAAAAATTAAATGTTGATGAGTTGTGGAAATATCATGCAAATCTTGAATAAGGGTTGTTACTGTATTCAGGAAGATCTGAAATCGTAATGAACGGTCTAAAGGCTGTTGCACCGGGGAAATTGAACCGCTCCCCGTCAAGTAGACAATTAAAAAAATAAA
>NZ_QUGN01000052.1:0-3936 GCF_003479085.1 Clostridium sp. AF19-22AC
AAGGTAATGGATAACCTCTACTTTTCATTTTCAATCTTCTTCCTCTTTCCTTTCCTTTTTATTGTATATATAATACTTGCGTATTACAATCTTTTTTACACCGGTTCTGCTTTTACCGTCTGCCCGGTGTCTACTTTTATGATTCGTTTCTTTTTGGACCGTTCTGTCACAACAGCACATGCGATCAGTGCTATGATCAGGACAACTCCCTGTACAATCGTCTGCACATCGATCGGTATGTTCATAACCGTCAGGCCACTGTTCAATGTTGCAATGATCAGCGTTCCAAGGATCGTTCCCTTCATGTCACCGACACCGCCCATGATGCTTGTTCCGCCCAGCACGACGATGGTAATAACTTTTAAGTTGAAGCTAGTTCCCGCGTCATACTTAACACTCGTGAATCTGCCAAGGAAGATAAACGCTGCCAGTGCGCATATAATCCCACATACAGTGTAAATGATGATCAGCATCCGGTCTGTATTCACGCCTGAATATCTGGTTGCATTCACATTCAGTCCGATACTGTAAAGTTTTCTTCCGAACAATCCCTTCCCAAGCAGCAGTGTAAATATCACGGCCAGCAGTATATAAATCCAGATCTGTATCGGAAGCCCGGCCAGGGACGTGTTTCCAAGTGCTTCCGCGAAACCGTATGAATACACACTGTCTCCCTTTGAAATGCCCCTTGCCAGACCCAGGAACAGATACATTGTCGCCAGTGTCGTTACCATTGCGGATATTTTTGCCTTTGCTATGATAACGCCATTCAAAAGTCCGCAGGCTGCACCGGTCAGTACGGTTGCGAGCACCGCTGCCGCGGTCCCCCATTTTGTATAGGCGATCCCGCCGAGCATGGCAGACAGGATCATGGTATTTCCTACAGACAGGTCGATTCCCCCTGTAATAATAATCAGTGTCATCGGAAGTGCGACCATCCCAATCTCTACGATATTTCTAAGCATAACGTTGATGATATAAGGCGCAGTCAAAAAGGACGGACTTTTAATTGAAATACCGATAAATATAACCAGCCAGATCAGGAACAATGCCTTATTGAAGGAGAACTTCATTATTTTCTTCATGATGCACCACCTCCTGCCTCAACTGTGCTGCCCTTATGGATGACTCTCTTTTTCTTTAGATATTTGGCCCCGCTCACGACGACAGAGATAATGATGATAGCTCCCTTTACTGCGTCAGACCAGTTCGGGCTGATTCCGAGATAATTGATTGCCGGGGCGATCATTGCCAGAATAAATGCCCCTATCACCGTTCCGATAATTTTCCCGGAGCCCCCGGCCGTGCTTGTTCCACCCAGTACAACCGCTGCGATAAATGTCATCTCAAGCCCGGTTCCCATTGTGTTCGTTACTCTCTGTCCTGCCGTCGCAATGATCACGGCCGATATACCAAACAGTGCCCCTGCAATGGCATAAGTAATAACAATTGTCTTGTTTACATTTACACCTGCAAGCCGGGCTCCTTTCGCATTGTTGCCGATCGCATATATCTTCTTTGAAAACTTGGAGTATTTCATAAATATGAGTGCTATCACGGTTACAATCAGGCAGATCAGAACGCTTGCCGGAATGATTCCGAAAACCTTGGCGTCAAATGCCAGCCATGTGAAGCTTGCCGGAAGATCGTAAATGGAACCTTCCACCAGAAGCGGGAGCACCCCCTGAAATATCTGTGTCGTAGCGAGTGTTGCCACGATTGCCGGTATCTTCATCTTTGTAATAAACAGCCCGTTCATGGTGCTTAAAACAGCTCCCATCAGCATCGCTGCCGGAAGAAGACCTGCGAACGGCACTCCTGTCTTGCCGATTGCCGCGGTGAACAGGCATACTACGGAAATGAGCGCACCCGTGGATACATCAATATTGGATGTAATAATAATCATATTCATGCCAATCGCTGAGATCAGAATGTAACTGAACGTATTCAGCAGGCTCATGATATTGTTGATGGAATAAAAATCTCTTGCCGCAACTCCGAGAAACGCAAGCACCAGAATCAGGAACAGCGCAAGGTAAAATTCTGTCGTCAGAAAAGACGCTTTCTTTTTCTTCTCATTCATCTCTTACCCCTCCTGCCTCTCTTTCTTTGATTCCAGCGCAACGGTCAGGATCTTTTCCTGTGTAACATCCTCTCTGTCGAAGCACCCTGCAATGTATCCGTCTTTCATGACATAGATTCTGTCACACATCCCGATCAGTTCCGGAAGCTCTGAGGAAATCATAATAATCGTCAGCCCTTTCTGGGTCAGTTCACTGATGATCTTATGGATCTCCGCCTTTGCATTGACGTCTACCCCCCGTGTCGGTTCATCCAGAATCAAAAGCTTTGGATCAAGTGCAAGTGCTTTTGACACGGACACTTTCTGCTGGTTGCCTCCTGAAAGGTTTGCGACAAGGAAATCCGGTGATGGTGCTTTTATTCCGACTTCCTCTATGTACTCCCTGCCTTTTTCACTCTCTTTCTTCTCATCCAGAAACCCCGGGCCTTTCTTGAAACGCTCCAGCTGCGGAAGGGAAATGTTCTGCTGTATCGTCATATCAACGATCAGGCCGTACTTTCCGCGATCCTCTGATACATAGACAATCCCGTTCTCCATTGCCTGTTTATAGTTCTTAATTTCAAGTGGTTTTCCTTCCAGCCACATCGTGCCTGCCGCACGCCCTGTGAATCCACAGATCGATTCCATCAGCTCCGTCCTGCCGGCCCCGGCCAGCCCCGCAAATCCAAGGATTTCCCCGCGTCTTACATAGAAACTGATGTCTTCCAGAAATCCCTCATCATAGTACCCTTCCACATGGAAGATTTCCTCCCCGATCTTTGTCTCTGACTTCGGGTAATAACTTCCCATCTTACGTCCGACCATATCTGCCACGAGATCGTCCTTACTGGTCTCTGCGATATTTTTCGTTGAAATATATTGTCCGTCCCTGATCACAGTCACCCGGTCACACAATTCGAAAATTTCTTCCATTCTGTGGCTGATGTACACGATTCCGAGGCCGCTCGCCTTCAAATCATTGATAATCTGGAACAACGCCATTACCTCACGCTGCGTCAGTGATGCAGTCGGTTCATCGAAAATAATAATATTCGCATCAAAGGTCAGCGCCTTCGCGATCTCCACCATCTGCTTCTGTGCCATTCCAAGGGTTTTAATCTGTGCATCCATATGAATCTTCGTATTCAGACGCTGAAATATCTTTTCGGCCTCCCTGCGCATCGCCCCATAGTCAATAATCTGCAAAGGCCCCGCCTTTTTCGTCATCTCATGTCCGAGGAACATATTATCCAGAACTGTCATCTCTTCAAACAGGCTTGTCTCCTGAAAGATAATCGACACCCCTTTTTCATATGCCTCCATCGGGTTCGAAAAATTCTCCTGCTTACCATTCACGATCATTGTTCCGCTGTCCGCCTCATGAACCCCGCAGACAACCTTCATCAGCGTAGATTTCCCTGCCCCGTTTTCACCGCAGATCGCATGGATTTCACCGCTAAGCAGGTTAAAATTAATACCATTCAGCGCCAGAACCCCGGGAAACGTCTTCACAATATCATGCAGTTCCAATATTGTCTGTCCCATGCTGTTTCCTCCCTCCTTCGTTTAAACAAATAGTAACGGAACCCGGGCAAAATAAACATGGAAAATCTAAATTGAAATATGTAAATTCAAAGTACAATTATGTTTGAAAGCCTCCCGGGGACACTCCTTCCGATTTGCGGCGCGCAGCTTGCGGAAAGCCGGGGCGGGATGCCTGAGGGGGTGTATGCTGTTTGAAATGCATTAAGCAAGATTAGCGGCAGTTAGAGTCTACGCGCACAAGCAGGCGGATACAAGCTGCTTCCGAAGCAGCTTGTAAAGATGCCTGAGCGTATAATCATCCAGATTATGCGGTGAATGCATCTGATTCC
>NZ_QUGN01000053.1:0-3696 GCF_003479085.1 Clostridium sp. AF19-22AC
CAGTGCAGTATATGATTGAAGAGCAGCAGGAACAACTGGATACATTGCACAAAGAAGTTGAGGAAAAGCGAAACGAGCTTGAGGAAAAGTGGAAAGAGCTAGAGGAAAAGAAGAAAGAGGCTGAGGAAAAGAGCCGGGAGGTTGCAGAAAAGAACAAGGAGCTAGAGGAAAAGAGCCAGGAGGTTGCAGAAAAGAACAAGGAACTTGAGGAAAAGAAGAAAGAGGCTGAGGAAAAGAACAAAGAAGTTGAGAAACAGCGCAGGCTGATGGAAAAAGAGAGGCTTGAGAAGGAAGAACTGAAAAAAGAAGTTGAAGAATTGAGAAATATAGTAAAAAAGTTGTCAGAGGGTAAATTATAATATTGAGATCTTAGGTCAATGAGAAATAGGGGGAGGCATTCCCCCATTCCCGTTACATATCCCTGCTGGAAAGTTCAATGCCGTCAGAAACATTGGTTCCAGCGGGGATATTCTTTTTGGTGGATGGAAATAGCTCATGATGCGATGATCAGTCTGACTCCGAGCTCTTCTAACCGGGATGCAGTCTCGCCGGGTAATTTGTGGTCGGTTATAATTCCTGTCACATCCTGTCCATCAGCACAGGAGATTAGATTGAATTTATCAAACTTACTTGAATCTGCCAGAACATATACTTCTTTTGCTGAAGCCAGTACGCTCTTTTTGAACCCGATTTCGGATGTGTTGGCTAGATAAATATTGCCGTTGTCTCCAATGGAGTTTGCTCCGATAAACGCAACATCAACCTTAAAATTACGCATTTGCTCCTCAGCAAGAGGGCCTCTTGTAGAATGTGTATTTCTTCTCAGGTCCCCACCGATTAAAATCACATTGATCCAGTCTCGTGTAAGCAGCTCCGTAGCGATATTGATTCCGTTTGTAATTACTGTATTATTTATTTCATTAGACATCTGCCGTGCTAAATGGAGGGTGGTTGTTCCTGAGTCAATAAAAAGTACCTGCCCGTGATGTATGAAGGACAGCGCTTTCTGGGCAATATGGTCTTTGAGACTGCCGTTTTCTGCCATTCGCCGTTCATATGGCAGCTCTCCCTGGTCACCGGAATTGGTCAGCATGGCACCACCATGTGTGCGTACAATTTTAGGGTTCTCTTTGATTAAAGTCTCTAGATCTCTGCGGATAGTCATTTCTGTTACATCAAAAGTCCGGCTGAGCTGACCAGTTTCCACAGAACCGTTAGAAATTAAAAGATTCTCTATTTTCTGCAGTCTTTTTTCTTTGAGCATAGCTTACCTCATTCTTTATTATTTTAATTTCATGATAGATTTGTTGGTAAAATTTGTCAACATATTATATAGCTTTTTATAATGTCTGTAATGCTTCATATAAAGGTCATGATATTGAGGCCTTGGTGTAAAACGCTTTTTCGTATGTACCATATTCTGAATAAGTTCTTCTATCGAAACATCCGGCCTGACAGCATGTGCGGCCAGAATGGCACAGCCCATAGTTCCGGCCTGATTATTATCTATTGTTTCCATAGGGACGCCAAATATATCCGCTCTTAACTGAAGGGTATAATCTGAAGCGGCTCCGCCTCCGGTAATGCGGATCACATCTGCATTGATGTTCAGCTGGTCAAGTGTCTGGTATGCCATATACATTTGATATGCCATCCCTTCTTTAATAGCCTGATAGAGTTCAACCGGCTGTGTATGTATTGTGAGTCCGCATATTGTGCCAAGCGCATCATAACATATGTCAGGATTTCCAGAGGAGCCAAAAGAGGGAAGAACGAGGATATCGCCGGGCGCTCTTTCAGAAGCGAGGCAGTCCATGTAGGAGAAAAAGTCTTCTCCGCGTTCTACACAATCATTAAAAATATTTGAGAAAATCGTGTCTCTCGACCAGTTCATTAAAATACCACAATTTGTAAGCTCGATTTGTGCAAGGTAAACATCGGGAACCACGTAGGGCGCACATGGGATTCCATTTTCTATCATATACGAGGATGTTGTCATACCGGGAAGTATGAACTGCATAACCTCGCATGTCCCCTGTCCGTCTTCTCCTTCTGAAGGGAGGATCATTCCACTGCCTAATCCGGCGCAGCCCTGGTCATGTCCACCTGCGGCAACCAGTGTTCCGGGTGAGAGAGCAAGTTCTTCTGCAAGATCAGGCAGGACAGTGCCAAGAACAGTACCGGAGGGGACAGGGGCAGAGAACCGTTCCTTATTTAGCCCGGCAAAGGAAAGAAGTTTGTCTGACCATGATTTTCGTTTAATATCGAATGCCATACTTCTTGCGGCAGAAGAATAGCTGACCATTCTTTTTCCGGTAAGCAGATACCCCACATAATCTTCATAGAAAAAAATATGTTTTGATTTACTGAATATATCGGTATGATTTTTCATCCAGATAAATTTGGGGAGTGAATACATTTCACTTAAAGGGAGCCCTGTTATATTCATGACTTCCTTTTTGCTGACGGATTCCTGAAGCCGGATACATTCTTCAATACCTCGTTTATCCCCGGTGAGCATGGAGTTTGCCAGCACAGTACCGTGTTCGTTTATACAAACAATGGACTCCCCAAGTGAGGCCACGGCAATACTCTCGATTAATTCACTGGAAGCAGCTGCCGCTTCCTTGATGACTTCTTTTGTGTGTTTCCATACCATATCTGCATTTAATTCCCTATATCCGCTGTGTCCCGTTTCCTGATATGTTCTTTTAGCTGAAGATAAGATCTGGCCTTTACTGCTGTAGACGGTCATTTTACATCCGCTTGTTCCAATGTCAATTCCTGCATATGCCATTATGAAACCACCTTTCTGAATCAAAATGTTAATGAATGTTTTAAAATGTTTGAAATTGTTCTTATATTATACATGTAAAAACATAATATGTAAACTAAAAACATGCAGAATAAGTAAAAAATCGACTTATAACGTAAGATAAAAGAAAGTTGTTAATTTTATACGAAAATAAGGCTGACGATTTGTATTAATTGCCATATTGTAAATTGTGATATAATGTTATATAATTCAAATATAAACAAACAACATGAAACATATTCAAACAAAAGAAAGGGAGAGAAGTATGAAGAAAAAAGTGTTAAGCGTATTGTTAGCAGCTGCAATGGTATTTTCTATGGCGGGATGCAGTAGTTCTTCAGAGGAAAAGGATGCGGACACAGCGGACAAAGGAAAAACTGAGGCAGAAGAAGACAGTGACAAGAGTGACAGCGGAAAGATTAAAATAGGATATTCACCTTATACGATGACCAATGAATATTTTTCTGCAATTCTTGACGGGCTTCAGAGTAAATGTGACGAACTGGGCATGGAACTCATTTATTATGATCCACAGAACGATCCTACGACACAAAGCAAACAGATTGACGATATGATCAGTATGGGGATTGAAGCACTCGTTTATATCCCATATGATTTTTCCGGGGCAAGAAATGTATGCCAGACACTGCAGGATGCCGGAGTATATGTAGTGAATGCGGACGCCGTAGTTTCTGAAGATGATTATGACGTAGTGGATGCGATTGTAGCATCAGATAATGAAGGGCTTGGACAGCTTTCGGGCGAATGGGTTGCTGAAAATTATCCGGATGGGGCAAATGTGCTGATCGCACATCTTCAGACAGCTGAAGCATGTGTCTTAATAGGTAATTGCGAAACACATTCCTAAAACTTGCGTAAAA
>NZ_QUGN01000054.1:0-2579 GCF_003479085.1 Clostridium sp. AF19-22AC
TTTTTCATTTAACTATTGACATTTATTAGCTGGACTTCCATTCTTAATCCATCTGTCACTTCATCAAGGCCATATCAGTTATTTTTTCTGTCTAAGAAGACAGCCAGTAAAATAATGAGCCCCTTGATAACATCCTGATAGTAAGACGAGACATTTAAAATATCTAATCCATTTGTAATAACACCGATAATCAGTACGCCTACAAGAACCCCGAAAACATTCCCTCTTCCTCCTGAAAGGCTTACACCTCCCATGACGACCGCCGCGATGGAATTCAATTCATATCCTTCACCGGTATTTGGCGAAGCTGCATTCAGTCTGGAACAAAGAACAATCCCGGCAAATCCGGCCAGCAGGCCGCAGATGGTATATGCCAACGTCTTAACCCGGGTCACATTAATTCCGCAGGCTACTGCGCATTCCTCGTTTCCCCCAACTGCATAAAGGTATCTGCCGAACAGAGTAAATCCCAATACAATAAGGGTTATGATAAAAAGTACTGCAAAAATCAGTACCGGCATAGGGATAATTCCCTGACTTGTCTGTCCGATCATTTTGTAAGCATCAGTATAACCTGTTATTGGCCTGCCGTCAGAATAAATCAGGCAGATTCCGCGGATAATCGTACTTGTGGCAAGTGTTACGATAAAGGGAGCCAGTCTTACTTTTGCAACCAGAACCCCGTTAATAAACCCACACAGGGAAGCTAATGCTAAACCGATTAAGACTGCCGCCCCGAGGGGAAGCTGGTAATCAGTTGCGGCAAGAGAATAATGTGCCGATACAAGCCCGGCCAGACACATGATTGAACCCACTGACAAATCAATACCTCCGGTTAAAATAACATACATTACCCCGAGACTCAGCATTCCATAGTAGGACACCTGACGCAGAATAGTCAGCACGTTGGAGCCAGAGATAAAATTGGGGGACATTGTCCCCATAATGATGCACAGGAGCAAAAAACCAATAAATATGCCATACTTAGTCAACACCTTTGAAACTTCTACACGCTTTACAGCTTTCATAATACTTATTCCTCCTATATCTCTATAATCCTGAAGCCAGTTTCATAATTGCTTCCTGTTCCAATTCATTTTTACCCAGTTCTCCCGTCTTTCTTCCTTCGCACATCACCATAGCCCGGTCGCATAAACCAATAATCTCCGGCATTTCTGAAGAAATTAAAACAATTGCTTTTCCCATAGCTGCCAGTTCTCTAATCAAAGCATAAATCTCCGCCTTTGCCATAACATCAATCCCCCGGGTTGGGTCATCCAGAAAGAAAATGTCACAATCTGTAATTAACCATCTTGCTATTACTATTTTTTGCTGGTTTCCACCACTTAAGTTTTTCACCTTCTGTGCAGGTCCTGTTGTTTTTATCCTCATTCTCTCAATCTGTTTTTCACATTCTTCACTCTCTTTCCTAAGATGCAAAAAACCTCTTTTTGAATAATTCTGTTTTAAAGCTGCCATAGACATATTCTCTTTCACTGTAGCCGAAAGATTCAGTCCTACAACTTTCCTGTCCTCCGGCACAAATGCAATTCCCTGCTTAATAGCCTGCCCCGGATTATGTATCTGGATCTTTTTCCCTTTTTTATATAGTGTCATGCAGGCACCCTTTCTTAGGCCGAAAATACTTTCAACAATCTCACTTCTTCCTGATCCCATCAGACCTGCGATTCCAAAAATCTCACCCGATCTCACCTCAAAACTGATATTCATCAATGTGTCTTTCAGCTCCAGATTCTCGACCCGCAGCAGCACATCGCCCGGCACTGTTTTGGCCGGTGGAAATACGGTATTCAATTCTCTCCCAACCATTTGAGAGATTAAAATATCCTCTGTATATTCTTCTCTTTTTCCGGCATGCACCATTTTCCCATCTCTTAAAACTGCAATCCGGTCTGCAATGGTGAAAATTTCATCCATTTTATGGGAAATAAAGATAATAGCAATTCCTTTCTTTTTCAGTTTTGATATCTGCTCAAACAACATCAGGCTTTCTCTGTCTGATAGTGCCGAAGTTGGTTCATCCATAATAATCACTCTGGCATTCCGCGATATCCCCCTCGCAATCTCCACCATCTGACGTTGGGCAATACTTAAATCTTTCATTTTTTTCTGTGACGAAAACGTCAAACCAAATTCCTCAGAAACCAAATCACTTTCCTGATACATTTTCTTTCGACTGACAAATCCCCTCACCTTCTTTTGTGGTTCCCTTCCAAGAAAAATATTTTCAGCCACTGTCATATCCATAACGGGCATAAGTTCCTGATGAATCATGGAGATTCCCCCATCCAGTGCGTCAAGTGCTTTTTCAAACTTCACTTCTTTTCCTGACAGGAATATCTTCCCCGAGGTCGGTTCATATACTCCTGACAGAATTTTCATCAAAGTTGACTTCCCCGCACCGTTTTCTCCTACCAGAGCCAAAACTTCACCTGCATAAATATCCAGATTTACATCTTCCAGGACACACACTCCTGAAAACTCTTTTTTAATGTTCTGAAAAGTTACTACCTTTTCCATACTTATATCCATTCCTTTCGCTTCGCTCAGGCACAAAA
>NZ_QUGN01000055.1:0-1805 GCF_003479085.1 Clostridium sp. AF19-22AC
AGTATAATAATGATGTAGTCAATCAAGACTACTTGGTTAATAAGTTTCTATAAATCAGATAACAGAAGAAGGGGTTCTTCCTTCATCAGATGTTATCCGTAATAATGATCATGTCTGACGGTTCCTGATAGACACCAGATAAAACATAAGGTATTATCTCTTAGGATAGGACAAAGAATGTTCACCTCCTTGGGAAGTCACTCTTGTGACTGATACCTACAATGAAGTCAATTAGTCCATTCGACAGGGTTTTATGTTTTAGCTGGTTGGGAGCCGGAAGGCCATACCCGAATAACGCGCTAGGTTGTGTACCTGCCAGATTGGAAATGGATTCCTATCAGAAAGGAGCTATTGCTCATGTCAAACAAAGTTATCTTTAATCTCGATGATTTATTCATCTCTGTTGGTATTGATGTCGGTGCTGACTTCTCCTGGATGTCTATAGCACTTCCAAACCAACAATTCGTAGGAAAACCTTACAAAATCCTACATAGCAGTATTGATTCCCTTACAACCGCTGTTTCTAAAATAAAAGAAGCAGAAGAGTTGTATTCTTTGGAAAGTCGCATTTTCCTCGAATCCACGGGAATTTATCATTACCCACTCTTCTGCTATCTTCGTGATAAGGGTTTTAACTGCTCTGTTATTAATCCTATCATCACTAAGAATAGCACAAACATCAACATACGAAAAGTACATAATGATCGTTTTGATTCTAAAAAAGCTGCTTTGGTTGGTTTGAAACCTGATTTAAAGGTTTCACTTATGCCTTCAGACCTTGCTCTAAACTGCCGTAACCTATGCCGTGAATACTACGATTTAATGGATAATCGCAGTGCCTATGTGAATAAGCTTCAGGGTGAATTACGCATGGCGTTTCCACAGTATCTCGGCATCTTTTCCAAGGTTACAATCAACACTTCTCTTACACTGTTGGAGACTTATACATCTCCCTCTGCTTTTCTTGAAGCAGACAAGCAAGAGATTATTAATATCATCAAATCAACAGCTCGCTTTGGGCTTACATATGCTCAAAATAAGTATAATGCCATAATTCAGGCGGCAACTGATGCAAATCAGTTTGGTTACATCATAGACAGCAACATCAAGCGTATTCGCCTTTATATCAGCTTCATACGTAAATATGATGAAGAAATCAACAACATTCTTGAATCGCTCCATGAGCTTGTTGATGCTAATGAAGATGCCGACTTTGTCAAGCAGATTCATTTGATTGAAACATTCAAAGGTGCTGGTTTCTTGTCTGCTGTATCCATCATGGGTGAGATTGGTGACTTTTCAGCATTTTCAAAACCAAAACAACTTTTCGCTTATTTCGGTCTTGATCCGGCAGTAAAACAATCCGGAAAATTTGAAGGTACCAAAGTTCAAATGTCTAAGCGTGGTTCTGCCATAGCCAGACGTGTTATTCACACGTTAACCTTACAAAGCATCAGTATCTCCCGTAATGGAGAAGCTAAAAATCCAGTTCTTCGTGAGTACTACCTCAAGAAATGTGACTCAAAACCAAAGCTCGTAGCAATGGGAGCTGTTTCACATAAGGTATGCAATATGATATTTGCAATACTCAGAGACAACAAGTCTTTTGAAATCATCACTCCACAGGAGCATATCAAACAATACAATGCTTCCAAATGCGACATGGCTGCATAAAATACTGTACATCCAACGAATCAATATCTTTCAAAAGAACGATATTTTCACCAAGGGGGACGTCTACCCTTTTTTAGCCAGAAAATAAGAGCAATTTTTTCATTTAACTATTGACATTTATTAGCTGGACT
>NZ_QUGN01000056.1:0-1758 GCF_003479085.1 Clostridium sp. AF19-22AC
TAGGCGTTTGCGAAACGCCACAAGCCGCATGAATACGGCATTTTTCTGTTATGAAAAACAAATAACCCCTCACTGGATATGGTATAATAGAGTTGACTAAAAACTAAAAACCATCACCCAAGAAAGGAGTTATTCTGATACCTATGATACCATATAAACAGCTTTCTTTGGCAGAAATTTTTACAGATTGCCAAGAAAAACTTGATAATGACAAACCTGCGTTTCTCTCTCTATTAGAAACTCATATCGACATTGATGAAATTATTCCGATTTCCTTTAGAAACCATTTTTATGCATCAACGGGCAGAACCCGTAAATACTCTTTGCAAGCCTTTTTATGGGCCTTGATTATTCAACGTATTTTTTCTATTCCTACTGACCAACTCTTGTTGGTCTTCCTTGCATACTCCAAACCGCTTCGTGATTTCTGCGGTTTTGATAAAGTTCCTGATGCCTCTAAAATCACTCGATTTAAACAGGATTTCTTAGATGATCTACAGTCCGTGTTCGAGCATCTTGTGGATCTTACGGAACCAATCTGTCAGGCTATTGATTCCGCCAAAGCTGATATGACCATTTTTGATTCTTCTGGAATTGAAGCTTTTGTCACTGAAAATAATCCGAAATACGCAAACCGGATTATCAAGCAGCTTAAGGCTTATGCCAAATCCAAGGGCTATGATAAATCATATGATCCTTATAAAGCTGCGTATGGTGCTATGCCTTCTCATGCTTCTGCTAATCCTGAAATCAAACAGCTTTACATCAATGGACATTTTTGTTATGTTTTCAAGTTTGGCATTGTCACCAACGGACTTGGAATTATTCGCCATATTTCCTTTTACAACAAGGATTTCATAGTATCGCATCCTGATATTGTCGTAGAAAAGAAAACGGATTCTCCCGATGAAGATAAATCTGTCCATGACTCAAAACTTCTTGTTCCAACCTTGAAAGATTTTTTTGCAAAGCACCCACTGATCAATCCCAAAGTTTTTCTGGGCGATGCCTCTTTCGACTCTGTTCAGTTATACAAAGAATTACTTTCTGGTGATACCTTTGGTATTGATAAGCATTTTTCAAAAGCATATATCCCACTTAATTCACGCTCTCATTTAGAGAACATAGACTACACGATCAATGACAATGGCATCCCTTGCTGTCCACATGATCCCTCACTTCCAATGAAACCTGAAGGAAATACTTCTCATCTTCGCTGTGGACTTCCAACTTTCAAGTTTGTCTGCCCGAAAATGAAATATATAAAATGTGAAGATGGAAACTATCACCGCCGTTGCCAATGTGACAACCCTTGTACCACATCCCCTTGTGGAAGAATGATTTACATTTATCCAGAAAAGGATCTGCGTGCATTTCCTGGCACTATCCGTGGCACTAAAGAATGGGATAACACCTATAAAATTCGAACTGTCGTAGAGCGGGACATCAATCATATCAAAGCAAACCTCTGCCTGGCAGGTCGTCGTACACAAAACGAAAACACGTTGCACGCCGATTTAATACTTGCAGGCATTACGCAACTGATAACCGTAGTGCTTGCAGATAAAATTAAACATCATGAATATATTCGCAGTCTGAAACCTCTTATTGCATAGGACTTACCAACTTCATAGCTAGATGAGGCTTATTTGTTGTGCCCAAAATCAAGTGTTTTTTATTTTCTGCATTAAAATATCTGTAAGATAGAACGTTTATCTCTTTTACGCAAGTTTTAGGAATGTGTTTCGCAATTACCTA
>NZ_QUGN01000057.1:0-1729 GCF_003479085.1 Clostridium sp. AF19-22AC
TGAACCGCTCCCCGTCAAGTAGACAATTAAAAAAATAAAATCTTTTCTGCCAACAGATATCTATCTGTTGGCAGTTTTTATGCTGCCTGTAAATATATTTCGTGTTTTTCCATTGGTGTCAGTACACCCAAATTCCTTTGTAATCGTTTGGTGTTGTAATACCCGATATATGTTTCTATCATTTCTACTACAGATTCCCTGCTCGTAAATCGTTTTCCATAATAACGTTCTCTTTTGATGATTCCCCAGAAGCCTTCCATTGGACCATTATCTATACATTTTGCTACTCTGGACATACTCTGGGTCATACCTGCTGCTTCTATCTTTGTATGAAATGCCCGGTTTGTATATTGGAAACCGCGGTCGCTATGAAAGATTGGATGTGCTTCTGGATTCTGTCTTACTGCCTCAGCAAAGGTATCAAATACAAGGGCATTATTATTGTTGTCCCGAATTACATAGGATACAATCCGTCTGTCATATAGATCGAGTATCGCACTAAGATAGACTTTATATTTGTCTGCTCCTATATAATAATGGAATTCGGTAACATCTGTGAGCCATTTTTGATTTGGCTTTTCTGCCTTAAATTCACGATTCAGGATATTTTCTGCGATATACTGAGGATTCTTTGCCTGTCTGGTACATCCATTGTCCGCATATTTAATTGTAGATTTGATTCCCAGCTTACGACATAATCTCAGAACGCGTTTATCATTTACCTTTTCATCATGATATCGTTCCAGGTCATCCCTGATCCTTCGGTATCCTTTATCTGGTGAATCGGTATGGATCTCTTCTATTTTTTTAGAAATAGATTTGTTCCGCTGTTCTTCCACTGGTGTTTTTCTGTTCAGCCATTTATAGTAGCCGGATCTTGAAACGCCGCCCAGCACACATAATTCCCGAATTGGATAATGATGTAATTCATGTTCTTCTTTTATTGCCCGATAGATCCACTCATATCGTACCAGGCTCAGCCCCGCCTCCTCTCGATTTCTTCGAGTTTTTTTAAGAAAGATATCTCCATTTCAGCCCGTTCTTTTTCTGCCTTTAATATTCGGTTCTCTGCACGCAGTCGTTCCAATTCACTCATTTCATCCAGCTGTTTCCGTTTTCCACGATTGTCCTTGAGGGCATCGACTCCTCCCGCTTCATATTTCACGGTATAGTTACGGGCCTGTTGATAGGAAACATTATATTTTCCAGCTGCTTCCTTGTAATTATAATCATGAGATATGCAGTACTGTACAATAGCAATACGCTCATCAAATGTTGTTTTTCGTCCTTTGGTCATGATAAGGGTTCCTCCCGTTCCAGAAGATTTTAACTTTTCATGACCATTATACTTCGTAATCCAGCGTCTGAGTTGGGTATCTGAACGAATTTTGTATTTTTTTAATATTTCAGGAACAGTTAGTTCGTGAAATAAATAATCCTGAACAGCAGACCATTTTGTTTCCCTAGAATAGTGTGTACTTTGTGAGCCTGTTCTTAGGCCCTCCCAACCAAAGGTATCATAGAGCCTTTTCCATGTCTTTAAAGATCCCTGATTGATTTGATAACGGCTACATATTTCTCTAAAACCATAGACTCCATCCATATATTCCGTTAGTATCCTTGCTTTTTCTTCATATGTAAACTTGTGTTTAAAAGCCATAAAAATAGCCCCCTTCTAAGCAAACAAGTTTTTATTATTTCACTTGTCTACCTAGAAGGGAGCATATCA
>NZ_QUGN01000058.1:0-1723 GCF_003479085.1 Clostridium sp. AF19-22AC
CCAATGTCAGTTAGTTAAGTTACAAGGTTAAATCCTGAATAAGGGTCTAACCTAAATTTT
The DNA here is from genome assembly GCF_003479085.1 of Clostridium sp. AF19-22AC. NCBI lineage: Bacteria > Bacillati > Bacillota > Clostridia > Eubacteriales > Clostridiaceae > Clostridium > Clostridium sp. AF19-22AC. The sequence continues at coordinate 61 of NZ_QUGN01000058.1, forward strand.
TTAAAAAATCACCTCCAAAGGTTGACACAGAGCCCAAAATGTGCGGCCGCTCTCGTTGCTGGTGTGACAGCAACAAGAGCGGCCCCTGTAATCAGAACTATATCTTTTGTCTGACTACAAGGAGGTCTCATATGTCATTTGCAAAACAGGTTAAAAACAGTCTCTTAGAAATTATTTCAGGAATGGCGCTCCATCCCGAGGACTTTTCAAAACACCCTGAAACTGACTTCACCAGAAACAGAAAACTGGATTTCCCTTCTTTGCTGTATCTCATCATCTCGATGGAAACCGGCACTGTAAAGGACGAACTGCTCAAATTCTTTTCTTACGATAAAGATACCGCTTCAAATTCCGCTTTCTTCCAACAGAGGGCGAAACTTGCAGACCATACCCTGCCTTATCTGTTCCGTTCCTTTAACAGCCTCTATTCAGGCGTTTTATACAAAAACAAGTACCAGCTTCTTGCTGCGGATGGAACTTCTTTTACTTTTACCAGAAATCCTAAGGACACGGATTCTTATTTTGCTCCAGATGGCAAGACCACAAATGGTTATAATCAGGTTCATGTGATTTCCCTTTTTGATCTTCTTTCCAAAAGGTACACTGACTGCCTGGTCCAGCCAATCAGGAAGAAAAACGAGTTCCGGGCTCTTTCCACATTGATTGACAGGCACCGGCTGGTTCCCGGCACCACTCCCATATTTATTGCTGACCGCGGCTTTCATTCCCTGAACGTCTTTGCCCATGCCGTCGAACACCAATCCTATTTTATCATCCGGGCTACTGACATTAAGATGAAGCACCTGCTTGCTCCCGACCTTCCGGAAGGCCGGAACAGCTTTGATATTCTGGTCGACCGTATACTTACCCGGTCGAATTCAAAGAAAAAACGTCTCCATCCGGAATTAGCAGATCAATACAAGTTTATCTGTAAGAGCGTTGCCTTTGACTATATTGATCCGGAAAGGCAGACGGAATATCCGATTACCCTGCGTGTCCTCAGATTCCAAATCTCAGAGGATAACTATGAGAACATTATTACAAATCTGCCGTCTGAAGAATTTCCGGTTGATGAGGTGATGTTCCTTTATCATCTCAGATGGGGGATTGAAACCTCCTTCCGGGAACTTAAGCACGTGATTGGAGCCGTAAATTTTCATTCCAAGAAACGTGAGTACATTGAAATGGAAGTATGGGCGCGGCTTCTTTTATATAACTTCTGTTCGATCATTACAGGGCATGTGGTTATCAGCCGCAGAGGCAGGAAATACCAGCTTCAGGTGAATTACTCCGCTGCATACAAGGCCTGCCATTATTTCCTGCGCCTTCACAATGGGGAATCCCCGCCAGAAATAGAAAGCCTGATAGAAAAGAATACCCTCCCTATCAGGCCCGATCGGAAATATGCCCGCCAGCATAGGTTCCGAGTTCCGGTCAGCTTTACTTATCGTTTTGCATAAAGCTGACAAACACAACACTAATAGTATAAAGTATTTTGAGGCGGATGTCTATCCGTCTATTTGTCATACCCTGAAAAAAATCTGTCTTTATTGGGATGTGCAAAACAGCATCTGATGCCCAGCTTATATCACCCATCTTCTCCTGATTGTAGGGAATTGTAAGTTTAGGTCTGCCCAGACCCATCCTTAACTAACTGACATTG
>NZ_QUGN01000059.1:0-1675 GCF_003479085.1 Clostridium sp. AF19-22AC
AAGATTGAAAATGAAAAGTAGAGGTTATCCATTACCTTAATCGCATTACAATAAAGCCATCTTACGGTGGCTGCTTTGAAAATTGAATATGTAGACAAAGTTATAGGTTATTCCGTTGCTGACTTGATGCGGTAACCTTGAAACTGAGCCATTAAAATAGCCTGCTCAACCGTGATTTCACGGGTTGTCGGAAGAATATCAGATTTTTGGTATAAATCTGAATTATAATTCTCACCATTTTTGAGCATGTGGTATAATGCTGTAAGAAGCATTCTTGCAATAGCAATGATTGCCTTCTTATGACCGCGACGCTTTTTGATACGGAGGTAGCGGTCACGAATTTCAGGATGCTTTTTGCTCTTGATCGCAGCGTTTGCACACTGTACAAGAAGAGGTTTGATATAGCATCCGGCCTTGGAAACCCGGACAGATTTTTTCTTCCCTGCACTTTCGTTGTTGGTTGGAGTAAGACCAGCCCATGAACATAAGTGTTTCGCCGAAGGAAAAGCCTCCATGTTTGTTCCGATTTCGGAGATGATACCGATAGCAGTAAAGGTGTTCTTAAAACCTGGAGCGGTTAGGATAATGGAAATTTCCTGCTGATAGGGATTGGCGAGCGCAAGAATGAGTTCTTCTAACTCTGCTTTCCGGGATTCAAGGTTATCAAAATGTTCTTTAATGATCTTTAATTTAGCAGCCTGTTCCGGAGTAATATATCCGTCAATGGCGAGTTCCAGTTCAGGAAGTTTATCTTTCATGGAACCATGGATTAAAGATTCAATATCAAAAGAAGTATTATCAGGATTTTCAAGGATTTTAGCAATAATCTTTTGAGAACTTTTGCCAAAAGTGTCCGAGACAACGCTTGCCAACTGAATGTTGGAAACCGTGAGACAGTTCTGGTATCGGTTCTTTTCACTGGATTTAAAGCAGGTCAGTTTGAAACGGTAACGCATAAGGTCACGGAGCTGTCGAATGTCAGCAGGAGGCATAAAGCTACCGGCAACAAGATCATGCTTAAACAGGTCAGCAATCCATTTCGCATCTTTCTTGTCAGTTTTTTTACCACGGATAGCCTTAACATATTTGGGATGAGCAAGGACGATGGAACAGTCATGTTCTAAGACGTTGTAAACGGGAATCCAATATTTACCTGTAGATTCCATACAGACATCCTTGCAATTACGGTCGAGCAGCCATTTGAGCAACTGTTTCAGCCCTTTCGTGTAGGTTGAAAAGTGATGGCGCTCATAGGTGGTAATGCCTTGCTTATCAGTTTTAGCAATACAAGCCACTACAAAGTTTTTGTGGACATCGATGCCACAACAAATTTTGTACACGATTTTTAAAGCCATAGGGACTCCTTTCAGAACCAAAAGGTTCACTAAAGATTATAGGGAGAGACGGCATTGACTGAACGCCTAAGCCATAAACGAAGTAGTTTATACAAAGATAAGATTACGTGCTTGGTGTCACACTTATTTGTGCTTGAAAAGGCGAACTACACATATAAGTATTCGGTCATTCCCAAAGTGGAACAACCCACTCACCTCCCCGTGATTTGTAGTATACCGAGCTCCCTACAAAAAGAATTATAAAGAAAAAAAGCTGGGCAGAAAACTGTTTTCATAACGTTTTGTGCCTGAGCGAAGCGAAAGGAATGGATATAAGTATG